>NZ_JBZAYE010001139.1:0-1258 GCF_058244205.1 Variovorax sp. 20P10.2.4 | reverse complement strand
AGGGCAGCAGCGCGACCGCCGCGAGCATGCTGGCCACCGGGCCCAGCGCCGCGAACGACGACTGCACCGGGTGCTCGAGCTCGGCGCGCGCCTCGTCGGGATGGCGCAGCCACTTGGCGGCGTAGAGCGCCAGCAGCACCAGCCAGACGGCGATGCCGGCCCAGGTCAGGGCCTGCGCGGCCTCGGGTGGCAGTTGCCACAGCGGCGTCGCCACGCGCCAGGCCGCGGCCAGCGCGAGCAGGCCGACGGCGATGCTGAAGAAGGAGACGGGAACGGGGCCGCGGGCCGATGCCGCGGGTGCGGCGGTGAGAGCGGCGGGGACGAGATCGGAAGTCATTCTGTTCACCTCGTGGAAGTCGGTGAATGAACTGTAGGCCTGCGTGCTAGGATTTTGAATGCCGATCCGGCTGAAAAACTTGCTCCAACGTCTCATGCCATGGATGCCCTGAGCGAACTCGTCGACTGGCTGGCCCCGCGCGGCCGCATGGACCTGCGCTGCCTGTTCGGCCAGGACTGGGCCGCGCCGCACGAGGCCATCGGCCCGTGGCGCGCGCCCTTCCACATCCTGCTGCGCGGGCGCTGCGAGCTGTGGCTGCCGGCCAGCAACACGCTGCTGCCGCTGGAGGAGGGCAGCCTCGTGATCCTGCCGCACGGCCAGGCGCACGTGCTGCGCACCGCGGGGCTCGGGCCGGAGCCGAGAGAGCCGCAAGAGGACATGCGCCCGATCCGCCTGCGCAAGGGCGAGCTGGTCGACCTCAAGACCAACCTGCCGCGTCCCGCGAAGGCCGACACCGACATCCTCTGCGGCGAGTTCGAGTTCCCGGGCCGGCGCCGCAGCACGCTGCTCGAGGCGCTGCCCGATCCGCTGGTGATTCCCTTCGGCCAGCGGCCCGAGTACGGCTGGCTGCAGGGCCTGGTGCGGCTGATGGCGCACGAGATCGAGCAGCAGAACGCCGGTGCGCAGGCCATCGTGGCGCAGCTCTCGGGCACGCTGTTCACGCTGGCGGTGCGCGCCTGCCTCGACACCCGGCCCGAGCTCTCGGGCGTGCTGGGCCTCATGGCCAGCCCGCGGCTGGCGGGCGCGCTCAAGGCCATGCTCGACGCGCCGCAGCACGACTGGACCGTGGCCTCGCTGGCCGAGCGCTGCCATCTCTCGCGCGCCACCTTCGCGCGCGAGTTCGCGCGCCGCACGGGCACCGGCCCGCTCGAGCTGCTGACCAGCCTGCGCATGGAACTCGCGTCGCGCCTGCTCGCGCAT
>NZ_JBZAYE010001138.1:0-1259 GCF_058244205.1 Variovorax sp. 20P10.2.4 | reverse complement strand
GAGGTGCTGGTGGTCGAGACGCCCGGCGGTGCCGGGCTCGGCGATCCCTCGGATCGCGATCCGGCGCTGATCGCGCGCGACCTCAAGGCCGGGCTGGTCAGCCATGCGGCCGCCGCAGCCCTTCCCTCTTCTTCCTTCGCCCCCGAACTTTCGGACCACCTCGCATGAGTTCCACACCCAAGCCCGCGGCCCCCGCCGGCCGCCAACTGATCCGCCACCAGCTCGCCTGGAACCGCCTGCTCTCGGTGGTCGAGGAGCAGGCCCAGACGCTGATCCGCACCGCCTTCGGCACTTCCACGCGCGAGGCCGGCGACCTGTCGGCCGGCGTGTTCCTGCCCGACGGCCGGATGATCGCGCAGGCCGTGACCGGCACGCCGGGCCACGTCAACTCGATGGCCGAGTCGGTCAAGCACTTCCTGCGCCGCTTCCCGATCGAGACCATGGAAGACGGCGACGTGTTCCTCACCAACGACCCGTGGAAGGGCACCGGCCACCTGTTCGACATGACCATGGTCACGCCGGTGTTCCATGGCGAGGGCGCGGCGCGGCGCGCGGTCGCGCTGTTCGCTTCCACGCTGCACGTGGTCGACATCGGCGGCATCGGCTCGAGTCCCGACGGGCTGGAGATCTACCACGAGGGCCTGTTCCTGCCGATCCTGCGCTTCGTGCGCCGCGGCACGGTCGACCCGGCGGTGCACGCCATCATCCGCGCCAACGTGCGCGATCCCGAGCAGGTCGAGGGCGACCTGTTCGCGCTGGTGGCCTGCAATGAAGTCGGCGGCCGGCGGCTGCGCACCCTGCTGCGCGAGTTCGGCCTGGCCGACCTCGAGGCGCTCGGCGACTTCGTCATCGCGCGCTCGGCGCAGGCCATGCGCGAGGCGCTGGCCGAATGGCCGCGCGGCACCTGGCACCACACGCTGGTGGCCGACGGCTACGACGCGCCGATCACGCTGCAGGTGGCCGTGACCATCGGCGACGACGGCATCGACGTGGACTTCGCCGGCACCTCGGGCACCGTGGCGCGCGGCATCAACGTGCCCAAGGCCTACACCGACGCCTACACCTCCTTCGGCATCCGCTGCCTGGTGGGCGCCGACGTGCCCAACAACGCGGGCTCGCTGGCGCCGATCCGCGTCGCCGCGCCCGAGGGCTGCATCCTGCATGCGCTGCATCCCGCGGCCGTGACCGCGCGCCACGTCATCGGCCAGCTGCTGCCCGACGCCGTGTTCGGCGCGCTGCGGCAGGCCCGGCCCGACCGG
>NZ_JBZAYE010001137.1:0-1263 GCF_058244205.1 Variovorax sp. 20P10.2.4 | reverse complement strand
AGCTCGTTGCGCTCGACGCGCCGGTCGAACTGGATGCGCAGCACGTGCGAGGCCACGGGGTCGATCAGCCCCTGCTGTTGCATCCAGTCCAGCGCATGGGCCGGGCTCGGCAACGGCGCCAGCGTGGGGAAGCCGGGGTGGGCCAGCACGGCATCGTGCTGTTCGTCGGTGATCAGCCCCAGGGGGAGCAGGGCGGCGAAGGCGTCGAGGTTGGCATTCGAAGGCATCGGGCCATTCTGCCGTCTGTGCGCGCCGGGCCCGGAAACGAAAAAGGCGGCCGTTGCGGGCCGCCTTCGTGGCGTGGATCACCCGGGCGCGAGCCCCGGGGTGACGAGCGCGGTCTCAGGGACGCGCGAGCTTCCAGGCGCCGTTGGCGAAGCCGTCGCCGGTCTTGTCGCCCGGCTTGGCGTCCTTGGCCCAGTAGTACAGCGGCCAGCCCTTGTAGGCCCATTGGCGCTTGCCGTCCTCGCGGATGATGATGGTGTAGCCACCCAGCGGCCGGGCGGTCTCGGCCACGCCCAGCGGCGGCCAGTTGGTCGCGCACTGGCCGTTGCAGGCCGAGGTGCCCGAACCGGCGGCATCCTTGGTGAAGGTGTAGAGCGTCATGCCGTTCGGGCCGACGAGCACGCCGTCGGCGGTGCGCGTCGGGGTGTCGGGCGCGCTGGCGCTCTGGTTGGACATGCTGCCGCAGCCGGCGAGCAGGGCGGCCGCGAGGATCGAGGCGCTGAGCAATTTCATGCAGTTTCTCCTTCGTTGAGTGATCGCGAACATGGAAATGAGGGAATGCATGCGCGAACCGGCCGAGTGTATGCCGCGCTCAAGACAGATCCCGGTAGGCCAGCGTCGCCAGTTTCATCAGGGTCTCGCGCGGCAGCCGGCCGGCCACCGCGTAGCCGAAACCCTGGTCGACCCAGTAGAAGCTGGGCACGGCGCCCTCGGTGGCGAAGCGGAAGGCGGTCTCGGGCGCGGGGGCCGGTTTGGCGCCCGCGGTCTTGGGATCGAGCTGGCCGACATAGAGCGTGACGCGCTCGCCGGCCGCATCCTCGAACATGAACTGGGCCCGGGCGCCGTTCTCGCCGGGCAGCAGCCGGCCGCCGACCAGCGTGTAGCCCAGGGTCGAGAAGTCCGGCACCTTGAGCGGCCGGTCGAGCCGCCGCGACAGCCACTGCACCAGGTGCTGCTGCTCGGCCGCGGCCACCTCGACCGGATGGCGCTTCTCGGGCGTGTAGACCTGGTGCGCGAGCGAGGCCGCATGGACGAATT
>NZ_JBZAYE010001136.1:0-1267 GCF_058244205.1 Variovorax sp. 20P10.2.4 | reverse complement strand
CTTCGCGGTGGCCGCGGCGCGCGCGCGGCCGTAGTTCATCGTCGGCGGCGCGAAGTTCGACGGCATGCCGTCGTCGTGCACGGCCAGCGTGCCGCCCGCGCGTTCCACCAGCAGCTGGTAGTAGTGCCAGACGTTGTCCTCGGGGCCGTTGACGATGCGGTTGTAGGCGCGACGCCAGGGCCAGAACAGCTGCTCGCGCTGCGCGCTGCGCATGCCGGGATAGCTGTCGTCGCCGAGCGCGACCACGCCCCATTCGGCGCCATGGTTGCGGCGGAACACCTCGCCCACGTAGCTGCCCAGGCCCTTGGCGTAGTCGAAGACCTGCGCGTCGCTCGGCTTGTCGTTGCGCGCGCGCAGATGCAGCTGCTGCAGCAGCGCCTCGACCTTGCGGATGCTGGCATCGGTGAAGTCGAGCGCCACGTCGAAGTTGCGGCGCGCGCGCTCGATCATCTCGGTCGCGGCCTCGGTGGCCTCGGCTTCGATGCGGCGGTCGGGGATGAAGCCCATCGCTCGGCGCCCGTCTCAGAACGAGGGTACGGGATTGCGACCCTGCACCAGCGCATAGGCGCCGTTGCGCAGGCTGTAGACCAGCTGTTCGTCGACGGTCTCGACGCGCAGATTGTTCGCATCGCGCGTGCGCGCGCCCTTGAAGACGATCTGCAGCTCGCCCGGATCGTCCTGCGTGCCGAGCGCGAACTCGGGCTTGCCATCGATGCGGTAGCAGGCGCCGCGCGGCGCTTCCTCCGGGCGCGTGGCCTGCAGCACCGGCTCGCAGGCGCCATCGGCACCGCCGTTGTCGGCGCCCAGCGGCACGCCCTCGATCAGCTGGCGCACCTCGGCGGCGCCGATCTCGTAGACCGAGAGCCAGCTGCCGCAGTAGCCCTGCCAGCAACTGCCGCTCGTGACGGTCAGCACGAAGCGCTGCGGCGCGATGCGCTCCACGCGCGTGAGGCCGATGTTGCCCGAGAAGCCGAGGTAGTCGACGCCGTCGTTGCGGCCCGCGAGCTTCCAGCCCGCGTCGCCATGCTCGAAGAAATAGGCGCCGAGCCATGCTCCCGCCACGTGGGCGTCCATCGGCTGGCCGCGGTCGTCGACCGGCACGGTCTCGGTGAGCAGCACGGCATGCGTGTCGTCGAGCCGGACCACCTCGCGCGCCGAGACCCGGGCACGGGTCGGCGCGAAGCCCTCGGTCATCGGCTTGCCGTCGTTGCCGATCTCGGGCAGCTGCACGTCATCGGTGCGGCTCGCGGTCTCGCCGGCGGGCGGC
>NZ_JBZAYE010001135.1:0-1272 GCF_058244205.1 Variovorax sp. 20P10.2.4 | reverse complement strand
GCCAGCTCGCGCTGCTGAGCCTGTGGATGCAGGGCGTGGGGCAATAAGCCCCTTCGCGCGCTAGACGGCGCAGCAGTTGCGGTATTCGAGCGCCGTGCGCCGCTCCACCTTCTTGAAGGTGTCGGCGAAGTGGCTGGGACTCGCGAAGCCGCAGCGCAGCGCGATGTCGGTCACCGGCAGCCGCGTGAGGTGCAGCATCTCCTTCGCATGCTCGATGCGCGCGCGGATCAGGTATTGGTGCGGCGTCACGCCGGTGCTGCGCTTGAAGGCGCGCAGGAAGGCATACGGGTCCATGTCGAGCAGCGCGGCCAGCGCGGTCAGCGAGACGCCGATCTCGAGCCGGCCGCGGATGTGCTCCCTGACGCGATCGAGCGCGGCCTTCGACAGCAGGCCCTCGGCCTGCGCCTCGCTGGCCGCGGCCGTGTGCGTCTGCCGCAGGTGCGCGAGCAGCGCGATCAGCAGCGTCTCGCCATAGCCGGGCCCCTCGGGCTGGCCGGTCTTCGCATCGGCATGCAGCGCGAGCAGCAGCTGCGCGATCAGCGGGCTCGACACGTTGCAGCAGGGCACCAGCGCGCGGTCGCCGCCATCGCTTTCGCCGGCATTCTGGAAGTGGCGCGGATCGATGCTCAGCGTGAGCGCCTCGCACGGGTCCCAGGTGCGTCCCTTGATCTGCGCGCCGGCCGGCAGGATGCTGATGCCCAGCGGCTGCGCGGTCGCGGACCAGAAGCGTTCGTCGTGCAGGCGCATCTCGAAGCGCGTGGGGCCGCCGAGGTTGACCGAGACGCAGTGGCGGATCAGCCCGCCCTCGACGTTGTCCATCGGGTCGGCCTCCTCGTGCTCGAGGAGCATGCCTTCCCAGCGGGCCTCGAAGAGAAGCCTGCCGCAGCCGCGGTCGATGCCGACCGGCTGGCCGCGGCCCTGCACGCGCTGCCGAACGCCCATGGCCTGGTCCTTGTGGTTGTATGTTGTCTCCGGGCGGCGATGGTTTGCGAGCGGACTTACAGCGCGCTGACGGGTCGCCGACGCCGCGCCGCTGCAATTTTCCGGAAGCCGCACCGCCGCCGCGCGGGGCCGGCGCGGCGCGCATGCGCCTGCAATTCCCCGGAAGCGCCGAAACGCCCCGCCGCGAATACTTCTCCCACACGCAACAAAGCGCGGCGGCCTGCGCCGCGCGAACGGTGCGTGGATCACAACAACGGAGACACGCAGGAATGAAACGCGCAAGACTCATCGGCGCCGCCGCCTCGGCGACGGCACTTCTCATGGCATGCG
>NZ_JBZAYE010001134.1:0-1273 GCF_058244205.1 Variovorax sp. 20P10.2.4 | reverse complement strand
CGCCGCCCACGAACACCTCGGACCAGGGCACACCGCCCTGCGCCAGCGCCGTGACGGCCATCTGCCGCACGCTGCAGGGCTCGGCCTGCGTCGCCAGCGGCAGCAGCTCGCCCGAGCGGTGCACGAAGTCGGGCGCGGCCATCCAGCCGAAGGGCTCCTCGAACAGCACCTCGCCGTCGAGCCGGCGGCTGTCGTGGCGCAGCACCAGCACGGCATCGAGCGTGCCGCGGTCGAAGGCCTCGAGCAGTTCGCGCGAGGTGGAGATGCGCACCTCCATCACCACGCCGGGCTCGGCCTGCTTCACGCGGCGCAGCAGCAGCGGCAGCTCGGCGCCGACGATGTGGTGGCTCAGGCCCACCACCAGCCTGCGGCGCGGCGCCGCGAAGGCATCGAGCGCGCCGCTGTGCGCGGCCAGCAGGTTGCGCGCGAAGGGCAGGAAGGCGTCGCCCTCGGCCGACAGCCGCACGCGGCGCGGCGTGCGTTCGAGCAGCCGGCGGCCCAGCCCGTCCTCGAGCCGCTTGATGCGCAGGCTCACGGCCGACTGGGTGCCGTCGAGCGCCTCGGCCGCGCGCGTGAAGCTGCGCAGGTCGGCCACCAGCACGAAGGCCTGCACGGCCTCGATGTCGAGCGCCTTCATGGCGCGCGCCCGTCGAAGGCTGGAGGATCGGTGGGGACGATGGAAGGCGCGCTCATTTCGATGCGATCATTTCACAAGGCATTCGCCCGCGTGTTCCGGCGCGGCACATCGACCCTCCACAGAAAGAGACATCCCGTGTCCCTCGAAACCCACTCCCCCGTCAATGCGCCGCTGATCGGCGTGCCCGGCGGCCGCCAGCAGCTCGACACCCCGGCGCTGCTGATCGACCTGAGCGCGATGACGCGCAACATCGAGCGCATGGCCGCCTTCGCGCGCTCGCGCGGCGTGGGCCTGCGGCCGCACGTGAAGACGCACAAGTCGGTGGCGATCGCGCGCATGCAGGTCGCGGCCGGCGCCATCGGCGTGAGCTGCGTGACGGTGGGCGAGGCCGAGGTGATGGTCGCGGGCGGCATCCCGGGCGTGCTGCTGACCTCGCCCGCGGTCACGCCGAGCAAGATCGCGCGCGTGCTCAAGCTCGCGCGCCAGGCCGGCCCCGGCGGACTGATGGTGGTGATCGACGATCCGCGCAATGCCGCCGAGCTCGCGCGCGCGGCGGCCGCCCTGCCCCATCCGCTCGACGTGCTGGTCGACTACTGCACGGGCTACAACCGCACCGGCGCCGCCACCGAGGCCCAG
>NZ_JBZAYE010001133.1:0-1273 GCF_058244205.1 Variovorax sp. 20P10.2.4 | reverse complement strand
GCGATGCCGAGGGAAAGGATGCGTGCCGGCCGCGCAAGCGGCGGCGCGGTTCGCGTCGAACCGAGCGTTTGTCTCATGGTGTTCTTCTTTCGTGGGACGGATGATGTCGACGCGCACGGCCTGATCGAGCCCTCGCCGCACGGCGTCGGCTTCACTCTATGCAGCGCATGCGGTCCCGTGTTCTCCGATCGCGCCAACTTCATTTGCCAATCACGCCATGTCTCACGCCATGCCCATGCCTTCCGCCGCGGGATCCGCTTCAACGGCCTTCGCGGGCCGGCCCACCTTGCCGATCTCCTACGTCAGGGATTTCCTCGCGGGACTGCCGATCGATGCGCCGACCCTGCACGGCATGCTGCACCTGGCCACGATCTCGCCCACGCTGCTCGCACAGCGGCATGGCCGCGTCACCGAGGAGCAGTTCGCCGAGCTGTTCCGCAGCGTGGCGCTGCACATGGACGACGAGATGCCCGGGCTCTACGCGCGGCCGCTGCGCTGCGGCACGCTCAAGGTGCTGAGCATCCTGATGCTCGATGCACCCACCTTGCAGGTCGCCATCAAGCGATGGATGCAGTTCAACCGCGTGCTCGACGACGGCTCGGTGTTCACCCTGCACCGCGACGAACGCGAGGCCGTGATCCGCATCGATGCCTATCCGCGCCAGGCCCGCAGCGCGCGCCTGGTGCAGGAGCTGCACATGAAGCTGGTGCACGGCCTGTGCTCGTGGATCATCGGCGCGCGCATCGAACTCGAGCGCATCGACTTCGGCTTCGCGCGGCCCGACGATGCCGCCGACTACCTCTTCATGTTCCCCGGCCCCGCGCGCTTCGGGCAGCCCGTCACGGCCATGGTCTTCGACCCGAAGTACCTCGACCGGCCGGTGCGCCGCCGCTCCAGCCTCGAGCTGCGCGACCTGCTGCATCGCGCGCCGCTCGACTGGCTGTTCGTGCCGCCGAGCGCCGACAGCGCCGCGCATCGCGTGCGCGGCTGGCTGCAGGCACGGCTCGGCGAGGACTGCGACATCGCCCACGTGGCGGGTGCCTTCGGCCTGTCGGCGCGCACCCTCGTGCGGCATCTGCAGGCCGAGGGCGCGACCTTCCAGGACATCAAGGACGCGCTGCGCCGCGACGTCGCCATCGAGCGGCTCACGCGCGGCTCCGAGCCGCTGATCTCGATCGCCTCGGACCTCGGCTTCTCGAGCGTGGCCGCCTTCCACCGCGCCTTCCGGCGCTGGACCGGCGGCACGCCGGGCGACTACCGCGAAGGCGGCGAA
>NZ_JBZAYE010001132.1:0-1276 GCF_058244205.1 Variovorax sp. 20P10.2.4 | reverse complement strand
CCGCGGCCCTGGTGCGCGGCCATGCCAGCCTGTTGCCGCCCGACGCGCGCGCCGACACGCTGTCGCGGCTGCGCGAATCGCATGGCGACGGCCTGTTCGCGCTGGTCGACGACCCGGCGCTGCAGACGCCCGGCATGGCGCGCCTGGTGATCGAGAAGGCGGCCGGCCCAGCGCCGAGCGATGCCGGCGGTGCTGCCGACACGGCGGCCGTGCCCATGATCGACGCCGAACGCCACGCGGCCAGCCTGCTGACCTCGGGCTCCACCGGCGCGCCCCAGCCGCATGCCAAGACCTGGCGCACGCTCACGGGCGACGTGGCGGTGGCGGTGGCGCGCCTGTGCCGCGTGCTCGATCTTCCTTCGCTCGCGGGCCTGACGCTGGTCGCCACCGTGCCGGTGCAGCACAGCTACGGGCTCGAATCCTCGGTGCTGCTGGCGATGCTTGGCGGCGCCGCCTTCGACAGCGGCCGGCCCTTCTTCCCGGCCGACGTGGCGCAGGCCCTGGCCTCGGTGCCGCGGCCGCGCGCGCTGGTGACCACGCCGTTCCACCTCAAGACGCTGCTGCTGTCGGGCATCGCGCTGCCCGAGGTCGACCTGATCCTCTCGGCCACCGCGCCGCTGTCGCCGCAGCTCGCCGCCCAGGCCGAGCAGGCGCTGCACGGCGTGCTGCTCGAGATCTACGGCAGCACCGAGTCGGGCCAGGTCGCGATGCGCCGCACCACCGAGACCGAGGTCTGGGAGACCTTCGGCGAGATCCGCGTGCATGCCGAGCCGGGTGGCGAGGACGGCAACGAGCGCTTCATCTTCAGCGGCGACTTCCTGCCCGAGCCGACGCCGATGGCCGACGTGCTCGAGCTGCTCGACGAGCGCCGCTTCCGGCTGTTCGGCCGCGCCAACGACCTGATCCACGTGGCCGGCCGGCGCAGTTCGCTGGCCCACCTCAACTACCACCTCAACAGCATTCCCGGCGTGGACGACGGCGCCTTCTGGCTGCCCGACGAGGTGGCCGACGGCGTGGTGCGGCCGATCGCCTTCGTGGTGGCGCCCGAGCTCACGGCGGCGGTCATCGTTGCTGCGCTGCGGCAACGGCTCGAGCCGGTCTTCGTGCCGCGGCGCGTGGTGCATGTGAAGAGTTTTCCGCGCGAGGGCACGGGCAAGCTCACGGTGCGCGCGCTGCGCGAGTTCGCGCTGGCGCAACTGGCCGAGGACGGCACGCCGGTGCGGCTTCTGCACACGGTGCCGGTCGACCATCCCGCGTTCGCCGGCCACTTTCCCGG
>NZ_JBZAYE010001131.1:0-1282 GCF_058244205.1 Variovorax sp. 20P10.2.4 | reverse complement strand
ACGTGCTGCTCGATGGCCGCATGGCCCGCGGTCTCGACCACGAGGTCGATGCCTTCGGCCGGCACCGCGGCGAGCACCTGCGCGCCGGGCGCGGCCTGGCGCGCGGTTTCGGCGCCGTCGGCGGGCACGACGACGGTCGTCACCTTCAGGGCCGGGTCGTCGCGCAGCAGTTCGAGCACCGCGGTGCCGATGGCGCCGCAGCCGACCAGGGCGATGCGCGTGGGGGCGGTCATGGATCGGGTCTCGCTCGCTGTCACTTCTACTGTCACCTGGCCGTGCCGAGCGCGGGAATCTGCGTGACCGTGTTGGTCGGCGGGCCCGCGAAGCTGGTCTTGAAGCCGCCGATCGACAGCATGTCGATCTCGAGCAGGAAGGGACCGTCGGTGGACAGCGCCTCGTCGAGCCGCGCCGGCAGCTCGGCCAGGTCCTTCACGCGCGCATGCGGCAGCGCGATCGACCGGCACAGCAGTTCGTAGTCGGGCGTGTGCAGCTCGGCATAGCACTGGCGGCCGCCGTACTGCGCGTCCTGGATGTTCTTGATCACGCCATAGCTCTGGTCGTTCATCAGCACGATGGCCATCGGCGCCTTCTCCTGCACCATGCAGGCCAGCTCGCCGAGGTTGAGGATGAAGCCGCCGTCGCCGGCCAGGCAGAAGGTCTTGCGGCCCGAACCGGTGACCGCGGTACCGATGGCCGCGCCGATCGCCATCGGCATGCCCTGCCCGATGCCGCCGCCCGTGGCATGCACGCCGGCGCTCGGCTCGAAGATGCGCAGCTCGCGGTTGCCCCAGGTGCTGTTGGAGACCGTCACGTCGCGCACCCAGTTGAACTGGCGGCCGGCCGCCGACTGCAGGCGGCGCACGAGTTCGGCGTAAGGGCCGAGGCCGTCGCGCAGCGTCGCCACCGCCTGCTCGTGCGCGGCACGCAGGTCGACCAGCAGTTGCGGATCGGCGCGGTAGCCCGCCGCCTCGAGGCGATCGGCCAGGCCCTCGAGCGCGATCGCCGAGTCGCCGCAGACGAAGGCCTCGGAGGCATAGCAGCGGCCTTCGGCGGCCGCGTCGGCATCGATGCGGTAGAGCGGGCGCGGCAGCTTGAGTTCGTACTTGAGCGTCTCGTTGCCGCGCAGCCGCGAGCCGACGACCAGCAGCGCATCGCAGCTCTGGTAGAAGGCCTCGACCGGCTTCTGGATGTTGTAGGCGCCGAGCGAGCCGGCATCGTCCTCGGGCACGGTGCCGCGGCCCTGCGTGGTCGTGACCACGCCGAAGCCCAGCCTCTGCAGCCG
>NZ_JBZAYE010001130.1:0-1302 GCF_058244205.1 Variovorax sp. 20P10.2.4 | reverse complement strand
GCTCGTCGCGGCAGATGTAGGCCGGCAATGCGACCACGCCCATGCGCGCCTCGGCCGCGCGCTTCAGGGTCACCATGCAGGTGCCCTCCATGCGCGGGCGGATCGCGACCTGCGCGGTCTGCGCGCGGTCGTCCTCGCGCTTGAGCTGCCACAGGGGCGCGAGGCCGCCGCGCTTCATGAACAGCGTGGCGCAGCCCAGCAGGTCGTCGGGCGTCTCGATGGCGCCGGCGGTTTCGAGGAACTCGGGCGCCGCGAACAGGTGCCAGGGCGCTTCCGCGAGCGCGCGCTGCACCAGGTTCGAATCGGGCAGCGCGCCCGAATAGGCGCGGATCGCGAAGTCGTAGCGGTCGGCCACGATGTCGACGTTGGCGTCGCTCGCGTCCTGCAGCAGGTTGACCTTCGGGTACTTCGCGAGAAAGCTCGCGACCATCTCGGTCATCGCGAACTGCGAGGTCGCGACCGACACCGTGTAGCGCACGGTGCCGGTCGGCTCCGTGCTGCGGCTGCGCATCGCCGCCTCGGCCTCGTTGGCGCGCGCGATGGTGGCGACCGCGTGGCCATAGAAGGCCTCGCCCGATTCGGTCAGCGTGATGCGCCGCGAGGTGCGCGCCAGCAGCGTCAGGCCGAGCTCGGCCTCGAGCTGCTGGATGCGGTAGCTGATCGTCGAGACCGGCCGCTGCAGCGCGCGCGCCGCGGCCGAGAGGCTGCCCCGGTCGATCACTTCCACGAAGTACCGAAAGTCGTTGAGGTCGAGCACGCGTGTCTTTCGCCGATGGGTTCTTCCGAGTCCGCGGCAACTTAGCACGTTCCGCGCGCACGGGCCACGCGCGGACCCGGGCAAAGGGTCAGGCGTTCCAGTGGCGCGACACGAACGCGGCCGCGCGATCGAGTGCCTTGCGCGCGCTGGCCAGCTCGCGGGTGTTGAGCTGGAACACGTGGTGCATGCCCTGCCACTCCTCGAGCTCGACCCGCGCGCCCGCGCCGCTGGCCGCTTCCACGAGACGGCGCGAATCGTCGCGCAGCACCTCGTCCGAGCCGACCTGGACCAGCGTGGGCGGCAGGCGCCGCAGGTCCGCATCGAACAGCGGCGAGCCACGCGGATCGCTGACCGGCGCGCCGCCCAGATAGGCCGCGACCGAAGCACGCAGGTAGCCGACGTCGAGCAGCGGATCGCCGACGGCCAGTTCCTGCGCGCTCGCGCCGCTCAGGCTCAGGTCGGTCCAGGGCGAGAACGCGACCAGCGAGGACACGGCGATGCCCTGCCTCGCGGCCTCGAGCACGGTCGCGAGCGACAGGCCGCCA
>NZ_JBZAYE010000113.1:0-16452 GCF_058244205.1 Variovorax sp. 20P10.2.4 | reverse complement strand
GGGTGTCGAAGGCGGCGCCGGCTTCGCCGCTGCGCAGCTGCAGGGTCGCGGTGTCGATCGCGGGGCGCGGCGCCTGCGGTGCCTGGGCCACGGCCTGTTCGAGCAGGCGGCGCGCGGCCGCGAGGTCGCCCATGCCGACCTGTTCGGCGGCCTGCTCGCACAGGTGGTGCGCGCGGCGCGTGCCGTAGCTGGCCTGGTCGGACTCGTCGAGCTTGCGTGCCACGTCGGCGGCCTGGCTCCATTCGCGCGAGCGTTCATAGATGGCCAGCAGCGCAAGCCGGGCCTCGTTCTCGTAGCGCGTGCCCTCGAGCTTCTGCAGCGCGGCTTCGGCGCGGTCGAGCAGGCCGGCGCGCAGGAAGTCCTGCGCCAGCGCATGCTGGGCACGCTCGCGGTCGCTGCGGCTCAGGTCGCCCCGGCCGAGCAGGTGCTCGTGCACGCGCACCGCGCGCTGGTACTCGCCGCGGCGGCGGAACAGGTTGCCGAGCGCGAAGTGCAGCTCCTGCGTGTCGGGGTCGTTCTGCACCGCCTCGATGAAGGCGTCGATGGCCTGGTCCTGCTGCTCGTTGAGCAGGAAGTTGAGGCCGCGGAAGTAGGCCTTGGGGGCCTGGCGGTTCTCGAGCTTGAGCTGGCGGATGTCGAAGCGGGAGGCCAGCCAGCCCAGGACGAAGGCGACGGGCAGGCTGATCAGCAACCAGCTGGGATCAAAGTCCATGTTGGCGTACGGCGGGAAGGTCGGTGGCGGCGATGGTCGGCGCCGGGGTTGCCGCCGGCACGGCGGCCGGGGCGGAGGAGGCGGTGGCGCTGCCCGCGGTCGTGGCCGGCAGTTGCGCGGCGGCGCTACGGTGCTTCCACCAGCCCGGCAGCATGCCGAGCGCGCCCACCACGAGGCCGCCCGCGAAGGCGGCCAGCACGACCAGCACCAGCGGCGCGCGCCAGTAGGTGCCGAAGAAGAAATAGACGGTCGCGTCGTGCTGGTTGTTCAGCGCGAAGGCGAAGAGCGTAAAAAAAATGGCTGCCTTGAGCAGCCACAGGAGGTATTTCATGCGCGGTCCCGTTGGCGGGACGATTCTACGTTTGCACCTGCGCCGGACGGCCCGCGCCGATGGAGGGGGCCGTTGGCGGCTGGACTCAGGCCTTCGGCGTCGTCTTGATGCCGAGTTCGGCGCTGCGGGCGTCGACCGCCTCGCGCAAGGCCTTGCCGGGCTTGAAGTGCGGCACGCGCTTCTCGGGAATCTGCACGCTCTCGCCCGAACGCGGGTTGCGGCCGATGCGCGGCGGACGCCGGTTGACCGAGAAGCTGCCGAAGCCGCGGATCTCGATCCGGTGCCCGCGCACCAGGGCATCGCTCATCGCGTCGAGGATGGTCTTGACGGCGTATTCGGCATCCCGGTGGGTGAGTTGCGCAAAGCGCGCTGCGAGTTCTTCGACGAGGTCAGAGCGGGTCATAGGTCAAAGCAAAAAGCAGGGGCGAAAAAAAAGACAGAGAGGCCACCAGGGCCTGCTCTGTCTTCGGGCGACGGCTTACTTGTTGTCGCTGTTGTCGAGCTTGGCGCGCAGCAGGGCGCCCAGGCTCGTCGTGCCCGCGTTTTCGCGTGCCGACTGCTGGCTCAGGTTGGCCATGGCGCCTTGCTCGTCGACCATGTCCTTCTGCTTGATCGACAGCTGGATGTTGCGGGTCTTGCGATCCACGTTCACGACGATGGCGGTGACTTCGTCGCCTTCCTTCAGCACGTTGCGGGCATCTTCGACGCGGTCGCGCGAGATTTCCGAAGCACGGAGGTAGCCGATGATGTCTTCACCCAGGTCGATCTCGGCGCCGCGGGCGTCGACCGTCTTGACCTTGCCGGTCACGATCTGGCCCTTGTCGTTGACCGTGGTGAAGGTGGTGAACGGGTCGCTGTCGAGTTGCTTGATGCCCAGCGAGATGCGCTCGCGGTCGACGTCGACGGCCAGCACGATCGCTTCGACTTCCTGGCCCTTCTTGTAGTTGCGAACGGCGGTTTCGCCGGCTTCGTTCCACGAGAGGTCCGAGAGGTGAACCAGGCCATCGATGCCGGCAGCCAGACCCACGAACACGCCGAAGTCGGTGATCGACTTGATCGGGCCCTTGACGCGGTCGCCACGCTTCGTGTTCTGAGCGAACTCTTGCCACGGGTTGGCCTTGCACTGCTTCATGCCCAGGCTGATGCGGCGCTTGTCTTCGTCGATCTCGAGGACCATGACTTCGACTTCGTCGCCCAGCGAGACGATCTTGTTCGGAGCGATGTTCTTGTTGGTCCAGTCCATTTCGGAGACGTGCACCAGGCCTTCGATGCCGGGTTCGAGCTCGACGAACGCGCCGTAGTCGGCGATGTTCGTGACCTTGCCGAACAGGCGGGTCGATTGCGGGTAGCGGCGCGAAACGCCCATCCACGGGTCATCGCCCATTTGCTTCAGACCCAGCGAGACACGGTTCTTCTCGGTGTCGAACTTGAGGATCTTGGCGGTGATTTCCTGGCCGGCCTGAACGACTTCGCTCGGGTGGCGGACACGGCGCCATGCCATGTCGGTGATGTGCAGCAGGCCGTCGATGCCGCCGAGGTCCACGAACGCACCGTATTCGGTGATGTTCTTGACCACGCCGCGGACAACAGCGCCTTCCTTCAGGGTTTCCATCAGCTTGGCGCGTTCTTCGCCCATGCTGGCTTCGACCACGGCACGGCGCGACAGCACGACGTTGTTGCGCTTGCGGTCGAGCTTGATGACCTTGAATTCGAGGGTCTTGTTCTCGTACGGGGTCAGGTCCTTGATCGGACGCGTGTCGATCAGCGAACCCGGCAGGAACGCGCGGATGCCGTTGACGAGCACCGTGAGGCCGCCCTTGACCTTGCCGCTGGTGGTGCCGGTGACGAAGTCGCCCGATTCCAGCGCCTTCTCGAGGGCCAGCCACGAAGCGAGACGCTTGGCGGTGTCGCGCGAGAGGATGGTGTCGCCGTAGCCGTTTTCAACGCTGCCGATGGCAACGGAAACGAAATCGCCGGCCTGGACTTCGAGCTCGCCCTTGTCGTTCTTGAACTCTTCGATCGGCACATACGCTTCGGACTTCAGACCGGCGTTGACGACGACGTGGTTGTGTTCGACACGCACGACTTCGGCCGTGATGACCTCGCCGGTGCGCATTTCGGAACGCTTCAGGGACTCTTCGAATAGGTCGGCAAAAGATTCAGACATTTATGGTTCCTTCCGTCAGGCAGGGTTGGCAGGCGCTCTTGCGACATTGCATGCGACTGCGCTGGATCTGGAGACGGCGGTTGGTTGTGGGCGGAAGCCCGGTTGGTTGAACAACCAGAAGGCCGGTGCGCTGTCGCGCGAAGGGAGCCTTCTGGAGCGGTAGGCGCCCCCCCGGAACACCCGGTGGGCGCGAGCCTTTCAAGCGGACTCGAAAGGCTGCACTTGTCGCCACCAGTCCAACACCGTGTCGATCGATTGCTCGATCGAGAGCTGGGAGTTGTCGAGGTGGCGCGCGTCCTGCGCCGGCTTCAAAGGGGCGACGCTGCGGGACGAGTCCCTGGCGTCACGCGCCTCCAGATCGGAGCGAAGACTGTCGAGTGTAGTCGAAATACCCTTTGAAATCAACTGCTTATGGCGCCGCTCGGCGCGCTGGGCGGCGCTCGCGGTCAGGAACACCTTGAGCGCGGCGTCGGGGAAGATCACGGTGCCCATGTCGCGGCCGTCGGCCACCAGGCCCGGCAGCTGGCGGAAGCGCTGCTGCAGGCCCAGCAGGGCCTCGCGCACGGCCGGCAGCGTGGAGACGCGCGAGGCGTCCATGCCGGCGGCCTCGGAGCGGATCAGCTCGCTGACGTCCTCGCCGTCCAGCAGCACCTTGCCCTCGGTGAACTGCAGCGGCAGGGCGGCGGCCAGCGCGGCGATCCGTGCCTCGTGCGCGGCGTCGGCGCTCAGGCCGGCTCGGCGCATGGCCAGCCCGGTCACGCGGTAGAGCGAGCCCGAATCGAGGTAGTGGTAGCCCAGCAGGCGCGCCACTTCGGAGGCCAGCGTGCCCTTGCCCGAGGCGGTCGGGCCGTCGATGCTGATCACCGGAATGCCGGCGGCCGTGGAGACCGAGAACAGGGTCTCGAAATAGTCGGGGAAGGTCTTGGCGACGCAGTGCGGCTCGAGGATGCGCACCGGCACCCGTGCCGGGTTGAAGGCAGCGAGCGAGAAGCACATCGCGACCCGATGGTCGTCGTAGGTGCGGATGCTCGCGGGCCGCCAGCCGGCCGGCGCCAGCGGATGCACGCGGATGAAGTCGGGCCCGGCCTCGACGGTGGCGCCGAGCTTGCGCAGCTCGTTGGCCATGGCGTCGATGCGGTCGGTTTCCTTGACGCGCCAGCTCGCGATGTTGCGCAGGGTGCTGGGGCCGTCGGCGTAGAGCGCCATCACGGCCAGCGTCATCGCCGCGTCGGGAATGTGGTTGGCGTCGAGGTCGATGGCCTTGAGCGGCCAGGCGCCGCGGCGCACCGCAAGCCAGTTCGGGCCGCTCTCGATCTCGGCGCCCATCTGGCGCGCGGCGTCGACGAAACGGATGTCGCCCTGGATCGAATCGGCGCCCACGCCCTCGATCCGGATGCCGTCGGGCCCGGATGCGGCCGTTGCGATGGCGCCCAGCGCGATGAAATAGCTGGCGGACGAGGCGTCGGCCTCGACATGGATGTCGCCCGGCGAGCGGTAGCTGCTGCCGGCGGGGATCGTGAAGCGCTCCCAGCCGTCGCGCCGCACCGCGATGCCGAAGCGCGCCAGCAGGTTCAGCGTGATCTCGATGTAGGGCTTGGAGATCAGCTCGCCGACGACTTCGATCGTGATGTCGCTTGCCGCTGCGAGGGGCAAGGCGAGCAGCAGGGCGGTCAGGAACTGGCTCGAGACGTCGCCGCGCACGCGGATCGGGGCGTCGAGCACCAGCTCGCCATGCGGTACCGGATGGATGCGCAGCGGCGGATAGCCGGGATTGCCGAGGTAGTCGATGCGGCAACCCAGCTGGGTGAGGGCATCGACCAGGTCGCCGATCGGGCGCTCGTGCATGCGCGGCACGCCGCGCAGTTCGAATTCGCCGCCCAGCAGCGACAGCGCCGCGGTCAGCGGCCGCATCGCCGTGCCGGCATTGCCGAGGAACAGCGACAGCAGCTCGGTGTTGCCGATTTCCCGGCCGCCGATGCCGGTGATGCGCACCAGCGTGCCGGCGGGTTCGACGCCGCAGCCCAGCGCGCGCAGCGCATCGAGCATGACGCGGGTGTCGTCCGAGTCGAGCACGTCGTGCAGGGTGGTGGTGCCGCTCGCGAGCGCGGCCAGCAGCAGCACGCGGTTCGAGATGCTCTTGGAGCCGGGCAACTGCACCGTGCCCGAGGCACCGGTGAGCGCGGGGAGATCGAGGAAGGCCGAGGCGTACATCTCAGGCGTCCTGCTGCGAATCGTGCGACGACGAGGCGCCGGGTTGCCAGGCGGCCCGCACGCGGCGGGCGCGCTCGATCGATTGTTCAAGGGCCTGCGATTCGCCCTCGGCCATGGCGTTCTCCATCTCGAGCAGCGCGGCGCGGAAGGCGCGCGACTGCGCCAGCACCTGCTCGCGGTTGGCCAGCAGCACGTCGCGCCACATCACGGGATCGCTCGCGGCGATGCGCGAGAAGTCGCGAAAGCCCGGGCCGGCCAGGCTCAGGAAGCGCTCGCCCTGCGGCTGGCCGGCGAGGCCGTTGACATAGGCGAAGGCCAGCAGATGCGGCAGGTGGCTCACGGCGGCGAAGGTGCTGTCGTGCTCCTCGTGGGTCATGGTGAGCACGTTGGCGCCGATGCCGCCCCAGACCTGCGAGGCACGCTGCACGTTGGAGCGCAGCGTGGACTTGATCGGCGTGAGCACCACGTGGCGGCCGGTGAACAGCGAGGCCTCGGCATGCTCGATGCCCGAGACTTCCTTGCCCGCGATCGGGTGTGCCGGCACGAAGTTGCCGAGCTGGCCCTGCAGGCCGCGGCGCGCGGCCTCGATGACGTCGCCCTTGGTGGAGCCGACGTCCATCACCAGCGCGTCGCTGCCGATGCCGTGGCGGATCGCCTTGAAGGTGGCTTCCGAGGCCGCCACCGGCACGGCCAGCAGCACGATGTCGGCGCCCGACACCGCCAGCAGCGCCGAGGGCGCGGCGACGTCGATCACGCCGAGCTGCCGGGCTCGTTCCGTGGTGGAGGGCGACTTGCTGTAGCCCACCACCCGTTTCACCAGCTTGGCGCGCTTCAGCGCCAGCGCGAAGGAGCCGCCTATCAGGCCGCAGCCGATCAATCCCAGTTGCTCGAACATGTGCTTGCTTGCGACGGACTCAGGCCTTGACGGGGTAGGCGCCGAGCACCTTGTAGAACGCGCAGAGACCGCGCAGCTCGGCCAGCGCCGCGGCCACGTTGGGCTGCGAGGGATGGCCGTCGAGGTCGATGTAGAAGTAGTACTCCCACTGCCCGGTGCGCGCGGGGCGCGACTCGAAGCGGGTCATCGACACGTTGTTGACCTTCAGCGGCACCAGCAGGTCGTGCACCGCGCCCGGCCGGTTGGGCACCGACACGATCAGGCTGGTGCAGTCGCGGCCCGAGGCGGGCGGCATCGCGAGCGTCTGCGGCAGGCAGATCACCGAGAAGCGGGTGCGGTTGTAGGAGTCGTCCTGGATCGCGTGGGCCACGATGTGCAGCCCGAAGCGCGTGGCGGCGCGCTCACCGGCCAGCCCCGCGAATGCGGGGTTGGCGGCCGCGAGGCGCGCGCCCTCGGCATTGCTCGACACGGCACGGCGCTCGGCATGCGGCAGGTGCTTGGTCAGCCAGCCCTGGCACTGGGCCAGCGCCTGCGGATGGGCCAGCACGGCCTCGATGCCCTCGAGCGAATTGCTGCTGCGCAGCAGGTGGTGGCGCACCAGCAGGCTGACTTCGCCGACCACGTGGGTGGGCGAGTGCAGGAACAGGTCGAGCGAGCGCGTGACCACGCCCTCGGTCGAGTTCTCGACGCCGACCACGCCGTACTGGGCGCTGCCGGCGGCGGTGGCGTGGAAGACCTCGTCGAAGCTGGCGCAGTAGATCAGGTCGGCGGCGCCGCCGAAGTACTCGATGGCCGCCTGCTCGCAGAAGGTGCCTTCGGGGCCGAGCACCGCCACGCGCTGCGGCGACTCGAGCGCCAGGCAGGCCGACATGATCTCGCGCCAGATGGCAGCCACGTGCAGGTCCTTGAGCGGACCGCCGTTGCCCTTCTGCATCTTGTCGATGACCTGGGCCACCCGGTCGGGGCGGAAGAAGGGCGTGCCTTCGCGCTTCTTCACTTCGCCGACCAGCTCCGCCACGTGGGCCCGCTCGTTGAGCAGGCGCAGCAGTTGCTGGTCGAGCGAATCGATCTGCACGCGCAGATCGGCGAGGCTTTCGGAATGGTCGGGGGAGGAGGGCTGGGTAGGAGCTGGGGCGGTCATCGGTGAGGTTCGCGCGCGTCTAGGCGTGCGACCGCTCGAATTCTCGCATGTAGCTCACCAGGGCCTGCACGCCTTCCAGGGGCATGGCGTTGTAGAGGCTGGCACGCATGCCGCCCACCGACTTGTGGCCCTTGAGCTGCAGCAGCCCCGCCGCGCGGGCGCCCGACAGGAAGGACTCGTTGCGGGCCTCGTCGCGCAGGAAGAACGGGATGTTCATGCGCGAGCGGCAGCCCGGGTCGATCTTGTTCAGGTAGAAGGACGACGCATCGATGAAGTCGTACAGCAGCTTCGCCTTGGCGATGTTGCGCTGCTCCATCGCGGCCACGCCGGTCGCCGTGCCTTCGGTCTGCTCGCGCAGCCACTGGAACGTGAGCCCCGCCATGTAGATGCCCCAGGTCGGCGGGGTGTTGTACATGGACTGGTTGTCGGCCACGGTCTTGTAGTTGAACGCGCTCGGGCAGATCTCGAGGGCATGGCCCAGCAGGTCGTCGCGCACGACGACGATGGTGAGCCCGGCCGGGCCGAGGTTTTTCTGCGCACCGCCGAAGGCCAGGCCGACGCGGCTCCAGTCGACACCGCGCGAGGCGACGTGCGAGGAGAAGTCGATCACCAACGGCGCCTTGCTGCCGAGGGCGGCGAGGTCTGGCAGCTCGTGGAATTCGATGCCGTTGATGGTCTCGTTGCTGCACAGGTGCACGTACGAGGCATCGCCGGACAGCTGCCAGCTCGCGGGATCGGGCAGGCGCGTGTGCTGGTCGTCGGCGTTGCTCGCGGCCACGCGCGCGCTGCAGTAGCGCTGCGCTTCCTTGTGCGACTTGATGCTCCAGCTGCCGGTGATCACGAAGTCGACCGTGCCGCCGCGCGACAGGTTCAGCGGCACGATCGCGTTCTCGCCGAGGCCGCCGCCCTGCATGAACAGGATCCGGAAGTTGGCGGGCACCGCCAGCAGCGCGCGCAGGTCGGCTTCGGCCTGCGCGTAGATCTCGCCGAACTCCTTGCCGCGATGGCTCATCTCCATCACGCTCATGCCGCTGCCGTGCCAGTCGAGCATTTCGGCGGCGGCGCGTTGCAGCACCGCCTCGGGCATGGCGGCGGGGCCCGCGGAGAAGTTGTAGGGGCGCGGGCCGGCCGGCTTCTGCGGGGCGTTCACGTCACTTCTTGGCGGGAGCCTTGGCCGGTGCCTTGGCGGGCGCGGACGGCGCTTCGGTCGGGGCACCCAGCGCCTTGGCGACGTTGGTGTCGAGCGCCTGCATCTTCGGCTCGATGGAGCTGCGGGTTTCGGCCACCAGCTTTTCCGTCAGCGCGGTCTGCATCTTGGGGTTCAGGTCCTGGTACTTCTTGCTCAGCGGCGAGTTGATCCAGGCCAGCAGCTGCTTGAGTTCGTCTTCGGTGAAGGACTGCTCGAGCAGCGGGGTCAGCGTGGTCGGGGCCAGTTGCACGGCCTTGTCGCGCACGATCGGGTAAGCCTCGTCGTAGTACTTCTTGAGCTCGGCATCGGCGGCCTTGGCGGCGGCTTCGCGCTTGGCTTCGGGCACCTGGGTCTGCAGGTACTGCGAACCGGCCTGCGCGATCGGGGCGCTCGACTGCTCGACCAGGCCGCGGGCCAGGGCCTCGATGCCGGGGCGCTGCAGGTCGAGGAACTGCTTGATGAGCGTGGCCTTGTCCTGGGCCAGGGCGCCCATCGAACTGCCAGCCAGGGCGATGGTCAGGAGTGCGAGCTTGATTTGTTTTTTCACTGAGGATTCTCCGTTGAAGATGTGGAAGTGTCGTCTGCGCCGGGCTCGGGTTCGCCATTGGCATCGTTTTCGACGATACGTTGCAGCCCGCTGAGTTTGGCACCTTCGTCGAGCCCGATCAGCGTAACGCCTTGCGTCGCGCGACCCAGTTCACGAATCTCGGCGACTCGGGTGCGCACCAGCACGCCCTTGTCGGTGATGAGCATGATCTCATCGTCCGAATGCACGAGTGTGGCGGCAACGACCTTGCCGTTTCGCTCACTCTGTTGAATCGCGATCATGCCTTTGGTTCCACGGCCGTGGCGCGTGTATTCCGTAATGCTTGTTCGCTTTCCGTAACCATTTTCCGTGGCCGTGAGCACGCTCTGCTGCTCGTCCTCGGCCACCAGCATGGCGATCACGCCCTGGCCTTCCTCGAGCATCATGCCGCGCACGCCGCGCGCGTTGCGGCCCATCGGGCGCACGTCGTTCTCGTCGAAGCGCACCGCCTTGCCGCCGTCGCTGAACAGCATCACGTCGTGCTTGCCGTCGGTGAGGGCGGCGCCGATCAGGTAGTCGCCCGCATCGAGGTCGACCGCGATGATGCCGGCCTTGCGCGGGTTGTTGAACTCGTCGAGCGTGGTCTTCTTGACCGTGCCCATCGAGGTCGACATGAACACGTACTGGTCGGCCGGGAAGTTGCGCTTCTCGCCCGTGAGCGGCAGCGCGACGTTGATCTTCTCGCCCTCGGCCAGCGGGAACATGTTGACGATCGGGCGGCCGCGCGAACCGCGCGAGCCCGCCGGCACTTCCCACACCTTGAGCCAGTAGAGCCGGCCGCGGTTCGAGAAGCACAGGATGTAGTCGTGCGTGTTCGCGATGAAGAGCTGGTCGATCCAGTCGTCTTCCTTGGTGGTGGTGGCCTGCTTGCCGCGGCCGCCGCGCTTCTGCGCCCGGTATTCGCCGAGCGGCTGGCTCTTGATGTAGCCGCTGTGCGAGAGCGTCACCACCATGTCGGTGGGGGTGATCAGGTCTTCGGTCGAGAGGTCGAAGGCGCTGTGCTCGACGAGGCTGCGGCGCGCGCCCACCTTCGACTGGCCGAACTCCTGCTTGAGGGCGCCGAGTTCGTCGCCGATGATGGTCGAGACGCGCTCGGGCTTGGCCAGGATGTCGAGCAGGTCGTCGATCTCGGCCATGACTTCCTTGTATTCGGCGACGATCTTGTCCTGCTCCAGGCCGGTCAGGCGCTGCAGGCGCATCTGCAGGATTTCCTGGGCCTGCGTTTCCGAGAGGCGGTAGAGGCCGTCGTTGCCCATGCCGAACTCGCGTTCGAGGCCTTCGGGGCGGTAGTCGTCGGCGCTGATCACGCCGCCGTCGGCGCGCGTGCGCGTGAGCATCTCGCGCACCAGCTTGCTGTCCCAGCTGCGCGCCATCAGCTCGGCCTTGGCGACCGGCGGGGTCGGGGCGTTGCGGATGATGGCGATGAAGTCGTCGATGTTCGCCAGCGCCACCGCCAGGCCTTCGAGCACGTGGCCGCGGTCACGGGCCTTGCGCAGGTTGAAGACCGTGCGGCGCGTCACCACTTCGCGGCGGTGCTGCAGGAAGACCTCGATCAGGTCCTTGAGGTTGCACAGCTTCGGCTGGCCGTCGACCAGCGCCACCATGTTGATGCCGAAGGTGTCCTGCAGCTGGGTCTGCTTGTAGAGGTTGTTGAGCACCACCTCGGGCACTTCGCCGCGCTTGAGCTCAATGACCAGGCGCATGCCCGACTTGTCGGACTCGTCCTGGATGTGGCTGATGCCCTCGATCTTCTTCTCGTGGACCAGCTCGGCCATGCGCTCCTGCAGCGTCTTCTTGTTGACCTGGTAGGGGAGCTCGTCGACGATGATCGCCTGGCGCTGGCCGCGGTCGATGTCTTCGAAGTGGCACTTGGCGCGCATCACGACCTTGCCGCGGCCGGTGCGGTAGCCGTCCTTCACGCCGTTGATGCCGTAGATGATGCCGGCCGTGGGGAAGTCGGGCGCCGGCACGATCTCCATCAGCTCGTCGATGCTGGCCTGCGGGTTGCGCAGCAGGTGCAGGCAGGCGTCCACCACTTCATTGAGGTTGTGCGGCGGAATATTGGTGGCCATGCCGACCGCAATACCGCCGGAGCCATTGACCAGCAAATTCGGCAGCCGGCTCGGCAGCACGGCCGGTTCCTTTTCGGAGCCGTCGTAATTGTCCTGGAAATCGATCGTTTCCTTGTCGATATCGGCCAGCATTTCATGCGCGATTTTGGCCAGCCGGATTTCCGTATACCGCATTGCGGCCGCGTTGTCGCCATCCACGGACCCGAAGTTGCCCTGGCCGTCGACCAGCATGTGCCGCATCGAGAAGTCCTGGGCCAGCCGCACGATGGTGTCATAGACCGACTGGTCGCCGTGCGGGTGGTACTTGCCGATCACGTCGCCGACGATACGGGCCGACTTCTTGTACGGCCGGTTCCAGTCGTTGTTGAGCTCGTGCATCGCGTAGAGCACGCGGCGATGCACCGGCTTGAGGCCGTCCCTCGCGTCGGGGAGGGCGCGGCCCACGATCACGCTCATGGCGTAATCGAGATAACTGCGGCGCATTTCCTCTTCGAGACTGATGGGCAGGGTTTCTTTGGCGAAGGACGTCATTGAGCGAGAGGCTGGCGGCAGGAAGGCGAAATTTTACGCTGTGAGGGGTGTCGCACCGCCGCAACACAAGGGCTCTATTCCGCCTCCGTCCTACGCTTCGTGGCCGCCGTGCGGCCTGTTTGCCAAAGACCCTATGGCACAATCGCCTCAACGTTTTGGGTGGTGGTCACTTAAAGCGTCCTTGATTCGCAGCGCGGCTGCGGCTTTTTCCCCAAGAGGAGAACCATGAAGAAACTGAATAAAGTGGCGATGATGTTTGCAGTCGCTGCGCTCGCCACTGCCGCCGGCGCGCAGACCCGTGTCACCGCTGCGAATGGCGGTCCTACGATCGACAACTGGCAAAACGGCACCGGCGAACTGGTTTGGAAGAACGGCACGAACGAACTGTGCTGGCGCGATGCCAACTGGACGCCCGCCACGGCTGCTGCCGGTTGCGACGGTGCTCTGGTTCCCCCGGCTGCTGTTGCACCCACCGCGCCTCCTGGCGCCGTGACCCCGCCTCCCGCCACCCCGCAACCGCCGACCGTTGCTTCGAAGGTGACCTTCGCTGCCGACGCATTCTTCGACTTCGACAAGTCGGTGCTGAAGCCTGAAGGCCGCGCGAAGCTGACCGACCTGGTCGAGAAGATCCGTGGCGTGAACCTCGAAGTGATCATCGCCGTCGGCCACACCGACTCGATCGGTTCGGACGCCTACAACCAGCGTCTGTCGGTGCGTCGCGCCGAAGCCGTCAAGGCCTTCCTGGTCTCGAAGGGCATCGAACGCAACCGCGTCTACACCGAAGGCAAGGGCGAGAAGCAGCCTGTGGCTGACAACCGCACCAAGGAAGGCCGCGCCAAGAACCGTCGCGTGGAAATCGAAGTGGTCGGCACCCGCGCCAACTGATAGCTCGATTCCATCGACCCTAAAACCCCGCCTCGGCGGGGTTTTTTTATGCCTGAATCAATGCAGGCTGAAAGTTTTCAAAGAGGCCCATTCGTCATGGGCCGGTCATCGTCCGTTTCATAATCCGTCATATGACAGAAAACGTGAATGCCGATCCCGCCGAACTCGCCAAATTTTCGGAGTTGGCCCACAAGTGGTGGGATATGGAAGGCGAATTTCGCCCTTTGCACGAAATCAATCCTTTGCGCCTGGAATGGATTGAAGGTATTGCGCCGATTTCCCAGCGGCGCGTCGTGGATATAGGCTGCGGCGGCGGAATTCTTTCGGATTCGATGGCCCGCAAGGGCGCGGACGTGCTCGGTGCCGACCTCGCGGGCAAGGCGCTCAAGGTGGCGCAGCTGCACGCGCTCGAGGCCGGCACGCGCGGCGTGAAGTACCGCGAGGTCAGCGCCGAGGCGCTCGCGGCCGAGCAGCCCGGCAGCTTCGACGTCGTCACCTGCATGGAGATGCTCGAGCACGTGCCGGACCCGGCCTCGGTCATCCAGGCCTGCGCCACGCTGGTCAAGCCCGGCGGCTGGGTCTTCTTCTCGACGATCAACCGCAACCTCAAGTCCTTCATGCTCGCGATCGTCGGCGCCGAGTACGTGATGGGCATGCTGCCGCGCGGCACCCACGAGTACGCGAAGCTGATCCGGCCCAGCGAGCTGGCGGCCTACTGCCGCGCGGCCGGCCTCGACGTGCGACACACGCGCGGCCTCGAGCACAACCCGATCACGCGGCGCTACTGGCTCAGCGCCGACACCAGCGTCAATTACATGTTCGCCACGCAGAAGCCGGCGGAGGCCCGGGCATGAAGGGCGTGCCGACCCGCGCCGTGCTGTTCGACCTCGACGGCACGCTGATCGACAGCGCCCCCGACCTGGGCGCCGCGGCGGACCAGATGCGCACCGCCCGCGGACTGGCCTCCTATCCGCTCGAGCGCTACCGCCCCATGGCCGGCGCGGGTGCGCGCGGCATGCTCGGCGTGGCCTTCGGCATCACGCCCGATGCGCCCGAGTTCGATGCGCTGCGCGAGGAGTTCTTCGTGACCTACGAGCGCTGCATGTTCAACACGCAGGCCTTCGAAGGCGTTCCGCCGCTGATCGAGGCACTGGTCGCGCGCGGGCTGCGCTGGGGCGTGGTCACGAACAAGTCGAAGCGCTTCACCGAGCCGCTCACGCAGGCGATGCCGCTGTTCGCGAGCGCGGGCGCGGTGGTGAGCGGCGACACCACGCCGCATGCCAAGCCGCATCCCGAGCCGCTGCACGAGGCGGCCCGGCGGCTGGGCATCCCTTCCGAGCATTGCATCTACGTCGGCGACGACGAGCGCGACATCATCGCGGGCCGCGCGGCGGGCATGCGGACCGTGGCTGCGGCCTACGGCTACATGGGCGCGCAGGCCGATGCGACCCGCTGGGAAGCCGATGCCTTGATAACTTCTCCGGGCGAGCTCTTGAAACTGCTGGATAGCGCCTAAAATACGCCCCCTTGGGGCTGCACTGGTTTCGACGCGGGTTCGGAGTCGCAGCGGGGCATGTCGAGCTGAATGCGCTCGTAAAACAGATTCAAACAAACTAACTGCAAACGACGAACGTTTCGCACTCGCTGCTTAATTGCCAGTGAGCCTTGCAACAGCAGGCCGATGGGCTGGGCAAGGGGGTTCTGAGCAATCAGTGCCTCCCGGCTGCAAGGATAATTACATCGGCTGGCTTCGATCCGGGTACCTTGGGTCGGGGCAAGAAAATAGGGTGCTGGCGTCCGGTGTAGCGTGCGACTGCGCGACTCCGGAAGCGAGACTTAAATCAGATCGCTAAACATGTAGAACTGCGCGATGAAGGCTTGCGGACGGGGGTTCAAATCCCCCCAGCTCCACCACATTCTCAAAGGCTGACTCGGACCGATCCGAGCTTGGCGACCCGGGAGGCATTCCCGGTCGGCCACGGCCAACTCCCACTCTTCATGGATTCGGCGCGCGTTTCACCTGCATGAAGCGCGCGTTCGTGCGTGAGAAGGGCTAGGGGAGGAGCGGCAAGGCCGCATGCCTGGCCTCGACGATGTCGAGCCCAGGTGGCCATCGGCCAGGGGCGTTATCGCGCCAGTCGGTCGCCGTCGCTGCCCGGCTTGGGCATCGGGCCGTTCGGCCCGCGTTCGGCGCGGATGGCCGACATGACGGCAACCAGCATCGCCCCGACGGCGACACCGGCCAGGAAGACCGACAGAACGAAGGATGGATCGGAGAGCTGCATGGTGTCAGAACGCCGATTTGTACACCCAAAGACCGCACCGAGCGCCGCTGGCGCGGAAGGTCGCGGCATTGTCTTACATGCGGCCGCCCGGTGGGACGGAGGCTCTCCTGGACAACCCGACCCCGGCTCTTTTCGCTGTCACCCAGGGCTATATTCGGCGGGCGCCGGCGCGCTCCGATCGCGCGCGTTCTCTCCCTCGCATCTTCCTAAAAAGGCTGCCCGTGTCCGATTCCCTGACTTCGGTTCTGACGAGCTACTACGACGCGGTGCCCTATGACTCGCACCCGTTCCCGCAGACGGCGGTGGAGCACCTGGAAGCCACAGCATTTCTCTTCGGCCTCGAAACACCCGCGCCCGCCGGCGCGCGCGTGCTCGAACTGGGCTGCGCGGCGGGCAACAACATCATTCCCTTCGCCGAGCGCCACCCCGGCGCGCGCGCGCTCGGCCTCGACCTGTCGTCGGTGCAGATCGCGCAGGGCGTGAAGGCGATCGAGCGGCTGGGGCTGTCGAACGTCGAGGTGAAGACCTTCAACATCGCCGAGGTCGACGCCTCGCTCGGCCAGTTCGACTACATCGTCTGCCACGGCGTCTACAGCTGGGTGCCGGGGCCGGTGCAGGACGCGATCCTGCGCGTGTGCTCCGAGAACCTCGCGCCGAACGGCGTGGCCTATGTGAGCTACAACGTCTACCCGGGCTGGAAGGCGCGCGAGATCGTGCGCGACGCGATGATCCTGCGCGGCGGCCCGCGCGACACGCCCGAGGAGAAGCTCTCCTATGCCCGCGGCATGATCGAGTTCCTCGCGCAGTCGGCGCGTCCCGACAGCGTGCTCAAGAAGACGCTCGACGAAACCGCGCCGATCGTGCGCGACGGCGCCACCTCGTACCTGCTGCACGAGTTCCTCGAGCCCTGCAACGCGCCGTGCTATTTCAAGGAGTTCGTCGCGCGCGCCGAGGGCCACGGCCTGGCCTACATGGCCGAAGCCGAGCCCTCGACGATGTTCGTGCAGAACTACGGCGCTCAGGTGCGCGATCCGCTGCTGCGCGAATGCGGCGGCAGCCAGGTGCTGATGGAGCAGTACCTCGACTTCCTGGTCAACCGCACCTTCCGCCAGACGCTGCTGGTGAAGCAGGAGCAGGCGCGCAACATCCGCTACCGGCTCGACGCCACGCGCATTCGCGGCCTGCTGTTTGCGGGCGTGTTCCATGGCGAGAACGGCGCGCCGCTCACGCTCGACACGCGCGAGCAGAACTGCACCGCGATCCGCAACGTGACGGTCACCCTGCGCCAGCCGGTGCACAAGGCGGTGGCGCACGTGCTCGACAGCCACTATCCGCTGGCGCTGAGTGCCGACGCACTGATCGCCTGCGTGCTGCCGCTGCTCGGCCAGCCGCGCGAGGCGGTCGAGCCCGCGGTGATGGCGATGCTCGAGGAGATGCTGATCCTCGG
>NZ_JBZAYE010001129.1:0-1305 GCF_058244205.1 Variovorax sp. 20P10.2.4 | reverse complement strand
GGCGACATCCACGTGTTCACCGCGCGCGACGTGCTGCTCAACCGCTCGCGCATGCTGACCTTCGCGGGCGGCGACGAGATCATCTGGTCGACGCTCGGCGACATCGACGCGGGCCGCGGCGCGAAGACCACGCGCTCGTTCCGCCAGCCGGTGATCGAGACCGACGCCGACGGCATCACCCGCGCGCTCGAGAAGGCCGACATCACGGGCTCGGGCATCGGCACCGTCGAGGGCTTCGAGAACGTGGTGCCGGGCGACGTCGACCTGGTCGCGCCGAAGGGCACGGTCAACGCGGGCGATGCGGGCATCCGCGTCAGCGGCAACCTCAACATCGCCGCGCTGCACGTGCTCAACGCCGCCAACATCGAGGTCAAGGGCGAATCGAAGGGCCTGCCGGTGGTGACGGCCGTCAATGTCGGCGCGCTCACCAACGCCAGCGCCGCGGCCTCGCAGGCCGCCAATGCCGCGCAGGAGACGGTGCAGCGCGAACGCGCCGCGAGCCGGCAGGCCCTGCCCTCGGTGTTCACGGTGCGCGTGCTGGGCTTCGGCAACGAACCGGCCGAGGGCCGCGAGCCGCCGCCCGACTCCCGGCCCGGCGTGGTGCGTTACGAGCCGAACCACCGCGTGCAGGTGATCGGGCATGGCGCCGAACTCAAGCCCGACCTGCTGGCACGGCTGACCGAGGAAGAGCGGCGCCGCCTGCAACAGCGCGACTGACGCGTCCGTCACGCGCAGCGAGCGCGCCCTGTCCCGGCGGGACGGGGCGCGGCCCCGCCGTTCCCGCCCTCAGGAAAGCAGACCCGTCATGGACATGAGCATCCACGTTCACCTGGCCACGCCCGAGGCCGGCGCCGAGCCCGGCAGCGCGCTGCGCGACTGCCTGGTGGCGAACTACCAGCAGCTGCATCGCCGGCTGCAGCGGCACCTGGGCTGCGCCGACCGCGCCAGCGACTGCCTGCACGACGCCTGGCTGCGGCTCGGCGACATGGCGGCGGTGCCGGCGGTGCAGGCGCCCGAGGCCTATGTCTATCGCGTCGCCTGCAACGTGGCGCTGGACCGTCTGCGCGGCGAGCGCGCGTCACTCCAGGTCCAGGAGCCCGAGTTCACGGTCGAGGCCTTCGCCGATCCCTCGCCGGGCCCCGAGGCCGTGGCCGAGGCGCGCTCCGAGCTGCGGGCGCTCGAGCGCGCGATGCAACGGCTGCCGCGCCGCCATCGCGCGGTGCTCGAAGCGCTGCGCATCGAGGAGATGACGCGCCAGGAAGTGGCGCGGCACTACCAGCTCTCGCTGCGCAATGTAGACACGGC
>NZ_JBZAYE010001128.1:0-1305 GCF_058244205.1 Variovorax sp. 20P10.2.4 | reverse complement strand
CATGGGCGGCAAGCGGCTGGCCGAGCCGCACCTGCCGCAGGGCTCGCCCTGCTCGCCCGCGCTGGCCAACCTCTGCGCCTTCCGGCTCGACCTGCGGCTCGAGGGCCTGGCCTGGGTCTTCGGCGCCACCTACACGCGCTATGCCGACGACCTGGTGTTCTCGGGCGACGAGGCGCTGCGCCTGCGCTTCGATGCGCTGCGGGCCTGGGTCGGCGGCATCGCGGCCGACGAGGGCTTCGAGCTCCATCCGCGCAAGCTGCGCTGCATGCCGCGGCACCGCCAGCAGCGCGTGACCGGCGTGGTCGTCAACGACCTTCCCAATGCACCGCGCGCCGACTTCGACCGCCTGCGCGCGCTGCTGCATCAATGCACGCTGCACGGCCCCGCGAGCCAGAACGCCGCCGGGCTCTCCGACTTCCGCGGCCACCTGCTGGGGCGCATCGCCTGGTTCGGCCAGTTCAGCCCGACGCGCCAGGCCCGGCTGCGGCGCCTGTTCGATCGCATCGAGTGGCCGGCCGGCGCCGCGCCCGCCTGAACCGAGGGTGGCACCCATTGCCCCCACGGCCCAGCGCGCTACATTTTGGGAACAACGGAGGCGCCATGAACGACATCCAGTTTTCGGCCGATGAACTCGACACCCTGCGCGAACACGGCGTGGCGCTGTTCGCGGATCGGGTGATCTTCGATGCGCAGCCGCCGATGCCGGCGCACCGCATCTCGGCGATCCAGGCGATGTGCGCGGGCCCGCTGCCCGAACCGCTGCTCGCGCTGTGGCGGCTCACGGCGGGCGGACGCCTCGACTACGACCTCGCGCTCGAGATGAACGGCAACATCGAGAACATCAGCTGGTCGGAGCTGTTCTGGGACGGCAGCGACGGCTACCGCGACCTGCAGGGCTGGATCGAGCACGAGCAGGAACTGGCCGAGGAAGGCGCGCAGACCCACGGCCTGCGCTGGCGCGGCAAGCTCACGCACCTGCCCTTCGGCGGTTTCGAATACTGCGACCGCATCTACACGGTGGTCGAGCCCGGCGCCGAGCACGGGCAGGTCGTGGCCTGGAAGCAGGGCCTGCCGCCGGCCTGGACCCATGCGCTGCACGAGGACGGCCTGAGCGTGGTCGCGAACGACCTGTTCGGCGCCTTCGCCGCGCTGCACCTCGACGAGGACCCGCTCGCACCCACGGGCGACTGCTACTCGGGCCACGCGCTGCTGGCCTACATCGACGACCGCCACCAGACGCACGGGCTGGACATCGACCTGATGGACAAGCTGGTCACCTTCTACTGCCGCGCCGTGGTCGACTGG
>NZ_JBZAYE010001127.1:0-1308 GCF_058244205.1 Variovorax sp. 20P10.2.4 | reverse complement strand
GAAATGGGCCGGGCTCCATTCGCCGCCCGCGGCCGAGGCGTCGACCTCGTCCTCCGCCGGCGTGGCCGAGGGCGCGGCGCTGGCCGCCTGCGCCTGGTAGGCCAGCACCAGCATCACGCGATGCCGGCACATGCCGCTGGCCGGACAGCTGCACTGCGCATCGCGCAGGGTGCGGCCCGGCGGCAGGCTGGTGCGCACGCCGTCGTCGAAGCGCGCGCTCACCGTGCCGTCGGCGGCGGTCTCGAGCAGCGGCAGCAGGCCGGCCGCCACGTCCTTCTGCGCGCGCTTCACGAAGCCCGCATTGGCGAGCGCGGTCAGTGCCTCGGGCGTGAGTTCGAGCAGGTCGCCGCGCGCCGCCGTCATGCCTGCACCTTCTCGGCCAGCCAGCCCGCGAGCTGGCCCGGCGTCATGGCGCCGATCTGCGCGCCCTCGCGCACCAGCCGCGCGGCCATCTCGCGGTCGTAGCTGGGCTCGGCCTTCGCATCGAGCGCGGCCAGGCCCAGCACCTTGGCGCCGGCCTCCACCAGCGCCTTCACGCGGCGCACCAGCTCGTAGGGACTGCCGCCTTCGTAGAAGTCGCTGACCAGCACCACGATGGTCTTCGCGGGATTGGCCACCAGCGACTGCGCATAGGCCACGGCCTTCGCGATGTCGGTGCCGCCACCGAGTTGCACCTTCATCAGCAGCTCGACCGGGTCCGACACGTCGGCCGTGAGGTCGACCACCGCGGTGTCGAAGGCCACCAGCCGCGTGCGCATGCCCGGCAGCTGCCAGAGGCAGGCGGCCATCACCGCGCTGTGGATCACCGAGTCGACCATCGAGCCGCTCTGGTCGATCAGCAGGATGATGTCCCAGGGTTCGGCATGGCGCTTGGTGCGACTGATGAACACCGGCCGCTCCACGTAGAGCTTGCGCTGCTGCGGGTCGTAGCGGTGCAGGTTGGCCGCCAGCGTCTGCTTGAAGTCGAAGTTGCGCGCCACCTTCATGCGCGAACGCCGGCGCCGGTCGCGGCTGCCGCTGAAGGCCTGCCGCACCTCGGTCGCGAGCTTCTCCATGATGCGCCGCACCACCTCGGCCACCAGCTTGCGCGCGGCCGCGAGCACCTCGGGGTTCATCAGGTGCTTGGTGTGCAGCACCGCGCGCAGCAGCGATTCCGAAGGCTCGATGCGCTCGAGCACCTCGAGATTGGTCACCACCTCGTCGATGCCGTATCGCTCCACCGCGTCCTGCTCGAGCCGCTCGATCACTTCCTTGGGAAACAGCGTGTGGATGGTGTTGATCCAGTCGGGCGTGCTGAGCGCCGAGGGC
>NZ_JBZAYE010001126.1:0-1309 GCF_058244205.1 Variovorax sp. 20P10.2.4 | reverse complement strand
GCGCGCCGGTCGATGCCGCGGGCCTGACGCGCATCACGCTGCAGGTCAACGGGCAGCCCCGGCCGCTCGCCATCGATGCGCGTGTCTCGCTGCTCGACGCGCTGCGCGAGCACCTGCGGCTCACCGGCTCGAAGAAGGGCTGCGACCACGGCCAGTGCGGCGCCTGCACGGTGCTGGTGAACGGGCGGCGCATCAACAGTTGCCTCACGCTCGCCGTGATGCACGAGGGCGACGCGGTGACGACCATCGAAGGACTGGGCGCACCGCCGAGGCTGCATGCGATGCAGGCCGCCTTCGTCAAGCACGACGGCTTCCAGTGCGGCTACTGCACGCCGGGCCAGATCTGTTCGGCCGTCGGCATGCTCGCGGAACTGCGCGGCGGCATGCCGAGCCACGTCACCGCCGACCTGGCGGGCCGCCCCTCGCTCAGCGACGAGGAACTGCGCGAGCGCATGAGCGGCAACATCTGCCGCTGCGCGGCCTATCCCAACATCGTCGCGGCCATCCGCGACGTGGCGGGAGCCGCGGCATGAGGGCCTTCAGCTACGAGCGGCCGTCGAGCCCGGCCGAGGCGGCCGCCGCCGTGCAGTGCCATCCGGGCGCGAAGTTCATCGCGGGCGGCACCAACCTGCTCGACCTGATGAAGCTCGACGTGGAGCATCCGCCGCACCTGGTCGATGTGAACCGGATCGGGCTCGACCGCATCGAGACCACGGCCGACGGCGGCCTGCGCATCGGCGCGCTGGTGCGCAACAGCGATCTCGCGGCCGATACGCGCGTGCGACGCGAGCATCCGCTGCTCGCGCGCGCCCTGCTCTCGGGCGCCAGCGCGCAGTTGCGCAACAAGGCCACCACGGCCGGCAACCTGCTGCAGCGCACGCGCTGCTTCTACTTCTACGACACCACCAAGCCCTGCAACAAGCGCGTGCCCGGCAGCGGCTGCGCGGCGCTCGGCGGCTTCAACCGCATCCACGCGATCCTGGGCCCGAGCGAGCATTGCATCGCGGTGCACCCTTCCGACATGGCGGTGGCGATGCGCGCGCTCGATGCCCGCGTCGACACCGTCGCGGCCGACGGCCGCACGCGAAGGATCCCGATCGCCGAGCTGCACCGGCTGCCCGACGAGACGCCGCAGGTCGAGACCGCGCTCGCGCCCGACGAGCTGATCACCGGCGTGGTGTTGCCGCCGCCCCTGGGCGGACGGCAGCTCTACCGCAAGGTGCGCGACCGGGCCTCGTATGCCTTCGCGCTGGTCTCGGTGGCCGCGGTGGTCGTGCGCGAGGGCGGCACGGTGACGCAGGTGCGCCTC
>NZ_JBZAYE010001125.1:0-1310 GCF_058244205.1 Variovorax sp. 20P10.2.4 | reverse complement strand
CGCGCGCCGCCTGGCGCGTGATGTGGATCAACCGCTTCCGCACCGGCCTCACGCTGCTGGGCATCGTGATCGGCGTCGCCTCGGTGATCGCGATGCTCGCGGTCGGCGGCGGTTCGCAGAAGAAGGTGCTCGCGCAGTTCGAGACCTTCGGCGTGCGCACCATGTACATGGCAGCGCGCGAGGGCAGCAGCCGTTCGCCGACCACCCCGCTCACGCTGGCCGACGTCGACATCGTGCGCGAGCTGCCCAACGTCGAGGCCGTCGCGCCGTACATCGAGGACCGGGTGGTCGCGCGCCGCGGCAACGTCGATCTCGCCACCGAGAGCGGCGGCACCACGGTCGACTTCTCGCGCGTGCTCGGCTGGGCCGTGAGCGAGGGTCAGATGTTCGATGCGCAGGACGAGCGCAGCGTCGCCAAGGTCGCTGTGATCGGCCAGACGGTGCGCAAGGCGCTGTTCGCCGACGGCAGCAACCCGATCGGCCAGAACGTGTTGATCGAGAAGGTGCCGTTCGAGGTGATCGGCGTGCTGGCCGCCAAGGGCACCACCGACGGCGAGGATCAAGACAACCGCATCATCGTGCCGTTCTCCGCCGCCGCCGCGCGGCTGGCCGGCCATGCGAATCCGACCTGGATCGGCGTCCAGGTCCGCGACATGGAACGTGCCATCGCGACGGCCAGCGCGATCGAGTCCAGCCTGGCCGCGCGCCGCCGTGTCAACGACGTGCAGGTCTGGAACCGCGTCGAGGCGATCCGGGCGCAGTCCGAGACCGCGCGCGCGATGACCCTGATGCTGGGCCTGATCGCGGCGATCTCGCTGGTGGTCGGCGGCATCGGCGTGATGAACGTAATGCTGATGACCGTGCGCGAGCGCACGCGCGAGGTCGGCATCCGCATGGCCACCGGCGCGCGCCAGACCGACATCCAGCGCCAGTTCATGACCGAGGCCGTGCTGGTGACCGCCGTCGGCGGTTCGGTCGGTGTCGCGGTCGGCCTGCTCGTTGTGGCGGCGCTGATGCTGGCTAGCGTGCCGGTGCTGTTCTCGCCGCTGGCGGTGCTCGGCGCTTTCGGCTGTGCGGTGCTGACCGGCCTGGTGTTCGGCTTCATGCCCGCGCGCCACGCGGCGCGGCTCGATCCGGTGGTGGCGCTGGCCTCGCAGTAGCGAAGCCCGATCGCGCGACGTCCTTTTTTCTGTTTCGCATGCCCGACCCATCGACCTCCAGCCCAGCCAACCTCCCGTGGAAGATCGGCGCGCTGCTCGGCGCGCTGCTCGGCGCGCTGCTCGCGGCCGGCTGCGCCCTGCCGCCCGAAG
>NZ_JBZAYE010001124.1:0-1312 GCF_058244205.1 Variovorax sp. 20P10.2.4 | reverse complement strand
GCAGCGCATCCGGTCGGCATGGCGCTCGCGCTGGGGCTCGCCAACCACGGCGTGCGCAGCGTGATCCTCGAGGCCGACGACACGGTCTGCGTCGGCAGCCGCGCGGCCTGCATCTCGCGCCGCAGCCTGGAGATCATGGCGCGGCTGGGCGTGCTGCCGGCCTTCCTGGCCAAGGGCCTGCCGTGGACCGGCGGGCGCAGCTTCTACAAGACCGAGGAGGTGTTCCGCTTCGAGATGCCGCACGACGCGCGGCAGAAGCTGCCGCCGATGATCAACCTCGAGCAGTACTACGCCGAGCACTACCTGCTCGAGGAGATCGAGCGCCGCAACGCCGCGGCGCCGGGGCTGATCGACATCCGCTGGGGCACCGAGCTCACCGGCCTTTCGCAGGACGACGCGGGCGTGCTGCTCGAGGCACGCAACGCGCAGGGCGAGTACCAGTTGCGCGGCCAGTGGCTCGCGGCCTGCGACGGCGGCCAGAGCTTCGTGCGCAAGGCGCTGGGCCTGGCGCTCGAGGGCACGGGCTACGAAGGCCGCTACGTGATCATCGACATCGAACTGAAGAGCGGCCACCCGACCGAGCGCCGCGCCTGGTTCGACCCGCCGTGGAACCCGGGCTCGACCGTGCTGATGCACCGGCAGCCCGACGACATCTGGCGCATCGACTACCAGTTGCGCGCGGGCCAGAGCACCGAGGAGGCGCTGCAGCCGCCGGCCGTGGCCGAGTTCGTGCAGCGCCACCTCGATGCGATCGGAGACGGCCACCTGCCGTGGAAGACGGTCTGGACCTCGGTCTACCGCGCCGGCGCGATGACGCTCGCGAGCTACCGCCACGGCCGCGTGCTGTTCGCGGGCAACGCGGCGCATGCGATGCCGATCTTCGGCGTGCGCGGCCTCAACTCGGGTTTCGACGATGCCGACAACCTGGCCTGGAAGCTGGCCTTCGTGGCGCGCGGGTTGTCGGATACCGCGCTGCTCGACAGCTACTCGGCCGAGCGCATCGCCGCGTTCCACGTCAACGCCGAGAACGCGATGCGCAGCACCGAGTTCATGTCGCCGCCCTCGCGCGGCTTCGACCTGCTGCGCGAGGCCGCGCTGTCGCTGTCGGGCGCGCACCGCGGCATCGCGCAGCTGATCAATCCGCGCCAGACGCAGGCGGTGCGCTACGAGGATTCGCCGCTGTCGAGCGCGGACGCCGACGCGCTGCCCGCGGGCCCGCTGCCCGGCGAGGCGATGCCCGAGCAGCAGCTTGCGCAGGGCCATCTCACCGACCGGATCGGCGCGCGCTTCACGCTGCTGGTGCTGCGGCCCG
>NZ_JBZAYE010001123.1:0-1313 GCF_058244205.1 Variovorax sp. 20P10.2.4 | reverse complement strand
GCACCGGTGGTCGCCCGCCTGGGCGAACTCACCGTGCGCCAGGACGAGGTCGAGAAGCTGCTGCAGGCCTTGCCCGATGCCGAGCGCGCGGCCGTCAAGGACAACCGCGCCAGCGTCGAGGGCTGGCTGCGCCAGCGGCTGCTCGGCGAGGCGCTGCTGAAGGAGGCACGCGACAAGGGCTTCACCGACAAGCCCGAGGTCAAGGCCAAGATCGACGCCGCGGTGCGCGAGCTCACGGCCCGCATCGTGACCACCGGCTACCTCGAGTCGGTGAGCCAGGTGCCGGCGGGCTATCCGTCGGATGCCGAACTCACTGCCGCCTACGAGCAGGGCAAGGCCGGCTTCAACCTGCCGGCCACTTACCGCGTGGCACAGATCTTCCTCGCCACCCCCGACACCGCGCCCGCGGCCGTCGCCAAGGTGCGCGAGGAAGCCCAGAAGCTGGCGCGCGAGGCGCGCGGCACCGATTTCGCTGCGCTCGCACGCGCGAAGTCGCAGGACAAGAGCAGCGCCGAGCGCGGCGGCGAGGTCGGCAACCTGCCGCTCGCGCGCATGCTGCCCGAGGTGCGCGATGCGGTCGGCAAGCTCAAGACCGGCCAGGTCGGCGACCCGGTGCAATCGGCCGCCGGCTTCCACGTCGTGAAGCTGCTCGAGAGCCAGCCCGCGCGCACCGCCACGCTCGACGAGATGCGCCCGCAGCTGCAGGCCGCGCTGCGCCAGCAGCGCCAGCAGCAGCTGATCCAGGCCCACCTGGCGCAGCTCGCGCCGGCCACGCAGCTGAGCATCGATGCCGCCGCGCTCGACGCCGCGCTGCGCAAGACCAACTGAACCGCCTTCCACAACCAACAACCACCATCCACAGACAGGGAACCTCATGACCAACACCCCGACCGACACCACCACCGCCGCCGCCACGCCCGCCGAGGCCCTCGACCTGCTCGACGCGGTCACGCCCGAACAGGTCTCCGACGCCATCAAGGCCGCCGGCGCCGCCGTCTCCACCATCGAGCAGGACGGCGTGGTCCGCCTGCACAGCGCCAGCCACGGCATCGGCTTCCAGGTGCTGTGGGGCAATCCCGTCACCACCACCCAGTACACCGACTTCACCTTCAGCTGCCCGCTGCACGTGCAGGGCGGCACGCTGCCCGAGGCCGTGCTGGCCGCCTGGCACCGCAGCAAGCGCTTCGCGCGCGTCGCGCAGCACGGCGACTTCGTGGTGCTCGAGATGGACGTGGTGGTCGCTGGCGGCGTGACGCCCGCGCACCTCGCGTTCAGCGCCCGCCTGTGGATGCAGATGATGGGCGAGTTCTTCC
>NZ_JBZAYE010001122.1:0-1314 GCF_058244205.1 Variovorax sp. 20P10.2.4 | reverse complement strand
GGCCAGCACCGAGATGCCCGCCAGGCCCGGCAGCCGCGCCAGTTGCGGCCCGAGGTTCTTGACCACCACTTCCTGGTTGCCCAGCACTTCGTCGACGTGCAGCGCCACGCGCTGCGCGGCGCTGCGTACGATCACGAGGGTGTTGGTGCGGCCCGCGATGTGCTCGCTGCGCGGCGAGGCCTGCAGCAGCGCGCCGCCCCAGTAGAACGGCACCTGTTCGCTGCCGAACGGATGGGTGTCGTGCAGGTAGGCCGATTCGAGGTCGGTGGCGTTCACGCGCTGCACCAGCTCGACCAGGTTCGACGGCACGCCGATCGACACCTCGCCGAAGCGCAGCATGACCACGTGCGTCACCGCGGTGGTCAGCGGCAGCACCAGCTTGAAGGTGGTGCCCTGGCCCGGCTGGCTGCGCGTCTCGATGCGGCCGCCGAGCGCGGCGACCTGCGCGCGCACCACGTCCATGCCGATGCCGCGGCCCGCGAGTTCCGACACCTGGCCGGCCGTCGAGAAGCCGGGCCGGAAGATCAGCTCGGTGGCCTCCTCGGGCGTGAGCGGCTGGTCGGCCGCGAGCAGGCCCAGCGAGCGGGCCCGCTCGGCGATGCGCTCGTGGTCGAGGCCGGCGCCGTCGTCGCGGAAGCTCACCGACACGTCGTTGCCCTCGTGCGCGAGGTCGATCACGATCAGGCCGCTGGCGTCCTTGCCGGAAGCCTCGCGCCGCGCGGCGTCCTCGATGCCGTGGGCCACGCAGTTGCGCAGCAGGTGCTCGAAGGCCGGCGTCATCCGGTCGAGCACGCCGCGGTCCATTTCGATCGAGCCGCCGGTGATGTCGAGGCGCACCTGCTTGCCGGTGTCCTTCGAGGCCTGGCGCACCACGCGGTAGAGGCGGTCGGAGATGCCCTCGAACTCCACCATGCGCGTGCGCAGCAGGCCGCGCTGCAGTTCGCGCGTCTGGCGCGCCTGCACGCTGAGGTCGTCTTCCGTCGCCTGCACCGTCTTCTGCAGGGTGCGCTGCACGGTCGCCACGTCGTTCACCGACTCGGCCATCATGCGCGTGAGTTCCTGCACGCGGGTGAAGCGGTCGAACTCCAGCGGGTCGAAGCCCTGCTGCGAATCCTTGGCCTGCGCCAGCCGCGACTGCATCTGACTCTCGGCCTGCACCTCGATGTCGCGCAGCTGCTGGCGCAGGCGGTCGAGGTTGCCCGTGAGGTCGGCCAGCGAGCCGCGCAGCGAACCGATCTCGGCCTCGAGCCGCGAGCGCGTGATGATGACCTCGCCGGTCTGCGCCATCAGGCGGTCGAGCAGCTGGGTGCGGAT
>NZ_JBZAYE010001121.1:0-1318 GCF_058244205.1 Variovorax sp. 20P10.2.4 | reverse complement strand
GCCCGCGCCGCCCGACATCAGCACCACCGAAGCGCCGGGTGCCAGCTTGGCGAGCGCATGGTGCACGGCCCAGTACTGGGGCCAGAACTTCTGGCGAAACGGGCTTTCGACCTGGGCCACGTCCTCGCTGCCGAAGGGCGCGACGCTGTAGCTCGCGCCGGGCGTGAACAGGTGGTCGATGGCGGGCAGCGGCGCGAAGAAGCGCGCGAGCGAATCGGCGTCGGACGAGTCGACCGTCGCGCCGGTGGCCGCGGGACCGAGCTGCTCGAGGGCCGCCGCCAGCCGCTGCGGCGAGCGACCGCCCACGTGGACCTGGCCGCCCTGCTGGACGACGCGCTGCGCCACCGCGAGACCGATGCCGGAGGTGCCGCCGACGATGGCGACGCGTTGCTGCGAGAAGGTGTTGCTCATGATTGGATTTTCGCGAGTTCCATATTTTAGAACTCACGTCAAGATAATTGAACTCGATCATAGAAGGCCGCGCCGCCCTGTCAAGCGCGCGGCACGGTGCCGCGCGCCGCTGGAAAAAATGTGTGTCCCCACCGCGCCCGGCACGCGAATCCCTTAGCCTCGATGCGTCCTCATCCGTTGTCGATCCGTCCGTCTTCTTCATGCACCTGCGCGCGTTCCTTCCCATCCTTCTTGCCTTCCCCCTGCTGGCCCATGCCGCCGCTTCCCGCAGCTGTCTCGTCGTTGGCGTCAGCGACGGCGACACGCTGACCGCGCGCTGCGGCCGCAGCGGTGCCTACGAACAGGTCAAGGTGCGCATCGCCGCCATCGACGCGCCCGAGAAGGCGCAGCCCTATGGCCAGCGCAGCCGCCAGGCGCTGAGCCGGCTCTGCTATGCCGAGAAGGCGCTGATCACCGCGCGCGACACCGATCGCTACGGCCGCACCGTGGCCGACGTGTCGTGCAACGGCGAGGACGCGGGCCGGCGCATGGTGTCGGAGGGCTGGGCCTGGGTCTACGACTACCACGGCATCGCGAGCAAGCGCGGCGGCGACCTGTTCCGGCTGCAGGATGGCGCCCGCGCGCAGCGTGCCGGGCTGTGGGCCGACACCAGGCCCACGCCACCCTGGGAATGGCGCCGGCAGCGACGCGAATCTCACTGGAGTGACAACTTCTTCTCGTCCTTCTGAGTGCCTTGAGGCTGGACACGGCCCATGTCACGCGAGATTCATGCGGCGCGAAGAGCATTCGGGGTTCTTGCAACCCACGCACCGAAGAGAACAACGACATGGCCAAGAATTTCGACCGGATGGAGGACTCCAACCTTTCCGCCAACCCCACGATCCACGAGGTGTCCGATCCGGCGCGC
>NZ_JBZAYE010001120.1:0-1324 GCF_058244205.1 Variovorax sp. 20P10.2.4 | reverse complement strand
CGTCGCCTTCACCGCGGGCGGCACCACCGACATCCTCGCGCGCGCCGTCACGCAGCAGATGTCCGAGAAGCTCGGCCAGCCCTTCGTGATCGACAACAAGCCCGGCGGCGGCGGCAACATCGGCACCGAGTTCGTGGTGCGCGCGCCGGCCGACGGCTACACGCTGATCGTCAACTCGGTGGGCCCGATGGCCGTCAACCAGACGCTCTACAAGAACCTGCCCTACGACCCGCTGCGCGACCTGGTGCCCGTGGTGCAGATCGCCGACGTGCCCAACGTGCTGGTGGTGAACCCCGAGGTGCCCGCGAAGACGCTCGAGGAATTCATCGCCTATGCCAAGGCCAACCCGAACAAGCTCAACTACGGCTCGACCGGCATCGGCACCTCCTCGCACCTGTCGAGCTACATGCTCGGCAAGCGCATCGGCGCCGACACGCTGCACGTGCCCTACAAGGGCGCCAACGCGCTCACCGACCTGCTCGCGGGACGCATCCAGTTCATGTTCGCGACCATTCCCTCGGTGATCCCGCACATCCGCGCGGGCAAGCTGCGCGCCATCGCGGTCAGCAGCCTCAAGCGCTCGCGCTCGCTGCCCGACGTGCCGACCGTGGCCGAGAAGGGCTTCGGCGATTTCTCGGCCGGCTCCTGGTTCGGCTTCTTCGCGCCCAAGGGCACGCCCGCGCCAGTGATCGCGCTGCTCAACAAATCGGTCAACGACGCGCTGCCTTCGCTCGAAGCGCAGATGATCCGCGAGGGCGCCGACCCGGTGGGCGGCACGCCCGAGCAGTTCGGCAAGTTCACGCGGCAGGAGTACGAGAAATGGAAGACCATCGTTCGCGAGTCGGGCGCGACGGCCGAATGAGTGGGCCGTTGCGCATCCTCATGACCGAGGCCGCCGCGCTCCAGGCCGGCACCGGCCTGGCCGAGGCGCTGGCCGGCCGCGCGCACTTGGTGGTGACCGAAGGCGCCGATGCCGACGTGGCCTTCGTCTCGCGCGACGTCACCGGCCTGTCGACCAAGCATGAACTGCTGCCGCATACCCTGCGCTTCCACGATGCGCTGCGCCACGCGCCCTCGCTGCGCTGGGTGCATGCCCATTCCTCGGGCGCCGACCGGCCCGTGTACGGCGAGCTGCGCGCGCGCGGCGTCGAGGTCACGACCTCCTCGGGCGCCAACGCGGGCGTGGTGGTGCAGACCGCGCTGGCCGGCGTGCTGATGCTCGCGCGCCGCTTCCCGCAACTGCTCGAAGCGCAGCGCGAGAAGACCTGGGCGCCGCTCGTGGGCAGCGGGCTGCCGCGCGACCTCGCGGGCCAGACCGCGGTGA
>NZ_JBZAYE010000112.1:0-16525 GCF_058244205.1 Variovorax sp. 20P10.2.4 | reverse complement strand
TGGCGCGCCACCTCCTGGCCGATGCCGGAGCCGCCGCCGGTGACGATGGCGACCTTGGAAGAAAAACTGTTCATGGACGGGTCCTTGCTGGATGAATGGGATGGGCACAGTCTTCCTTGCACGAGGTCCGCGGGCAAATGAGAAGATCTGTCGCAGCGACAAAGAAAATCTTTTCCGTAAGGACGACGGCATGAAGACCCCCGCCTATCTCAATGCGCTCAAGGCCTTCGAGGCCTCGGCGCGCCACCAGGGCTTCTCGGCCGCGGCCGAGGAGCTCAGCGTGACGCCGGCCGCGGTCGGCCAGCTGGTGCGCAGCCTCGAGGCCTGGCTGGGCGTGCCGCTGTTCGTGCGCGCGGGCAGCGGCAGCGCGCGCCTCATGCCCACCGAGGCGGCGCGGCGCGCGTTGCCCGACATCCGCGAAGGCTTCGATCGGCTGAGCCTCGGTGTCGCGCGCCTCAAGGAGGCCACGCCGAATCCCGCCCTGACCGTGACGCTCAGTCCGGCCTTCGCGGCCAAGTGGCTGCTGCCGCGCATCGAGCGCTTCCAGGCCCGCCATCCCGGTACCGACCTGCTGCTCGACACCAACACGCGCCCCGTCGATTTCCTCGCCGAGCACATCGACGTGGGCGTGCGCTACGGCGGCGGCCAGTGGCCCGGGCTTGTCGCGGTCAAGCTCATGGACGAGCAGGTCTTCCCGGTCTGCGCGCCCACACTCACGGGCCTGCGCCGGCCATCGGACCTCGCCCGCTGCACGCTGATCCACGACCTCTCGCTGCCGGCGCGCTCGGGTTTTCCGAGCTGGCGCAGTTGGTTCGACGGCATGTCGCTCGGCGCCCTGCCGGCCACGCGCGGCCTGCGCATCAACAACTCGGCCGCGGTGCTGCAGGCCGCCATCGACGGCCTGGGCGTGGCGCTGGGCCGCAGCGTGATGGTGCGCGACGACATCGCCGCCGGGCGCCTGGTGCGCCCCTTCGGCGACAAGGGCAGCGTGCCCGCGCTGGCGTACTACGTCGTCCATCGGCCCGAGGCCGAGGCGATGCCGCAGGTGGCGGCGTTTCGCGACTGGCTGCGCGAGGAGGCCGCACGCCCGCAGTGATGCGCCGGTCGAGGGTATGCACCAATGCAGATGAATTAATCAACTTGCATTATTCCGCCCGTGCCCGCCCTCGCCCGTCGAACTTCCAAGCCCGCCGCCCCCGCGCCGCACGTCGACGCCCCCGGCGACAGCACGCATGCGCGGCTGCTCGCCGAGGCCATGAAGCTGATGGCGCGCGAAGGCATGAACGCGGTCTCGCTGCGGCGCATCGTGGTGGCGGCGGGCGCGAACAACGCCTCTGCGCTGCACTACCACTTCGGCAGCCGCGAGGGACTGGTGGGCGAGATCACCGCGATGCTGCAGCAATGGCTGGAGCCGCGTTCGTGCGCGGGCCTGGAGGCGCTGCGCGCGCAGCCGCATGGCGTGCGAGACATCATGGAGGCCGCCTTCGGTCCGATGATCGAGATGCTGCAGACGCCGGGCTTCGGCCGCGATGCGGTGAGCTTCATCGGCCGGCTCGGCTGGGACTTCGGCGAGGCCGGCCAGCGGCTGTCCGCGAAGCTGCACCGCAGGCTGCTGGGCCTCGCGGTCGAGCTGCTCGAGGCGCAGCTGCCCGGCACGCCGCGCGAGACGATCCAGTACCGGCTCATCCTCAGCATGAACGTCGTGTACTACGGCATCTCCTACCGCAGCTACCTCAAGCGCTCGCCCTTCGGCGTGATGCCGATGTCGGAGCGCGGCAACGAGGCGCGCGAACGGCGCGAGTTCATGGACTACCTGGAGGCCGGCGTGCGCAACGTGCCCGGCGCCGGCTGAGCCGTGTCACGGGTTCATTCGAAAGCAGCCGCATGTCGATGAGCTTTCCCATGCCCACCTTCAGCGCGCCGCCATCGCCCGCGCTCGCGAAGGCCAGGCGCCCGGCCGTCCCGCGGCAACTGGCACTGCAGTTGCGCGGCAGCTACGAGAAGCTGCGCGAGCGCCGCTGCGCCTGCGCGCGTGGCGAGGCGCTGATCTTTCACTGCCAGCAGCAGATCCTCGACTACGAAGCCGATCCGGGACAGTTCGCGCGCACCTACTTCGCGGGCAGCGCGTCGAACGCATTTCCGGTGCTCGCGAGCCTCCGGCGCGCGCGCGAGACCCTGGCGCGCTACCAGGGCGAGATCGACGGCCTCCAGGCGGAACTGGCCGCGGCGGAAGCCGAATGCGCGCGCACGGAGCAGGTGGTCATGGCGCGGCTCGCGGCACTCGGCGCGCCGCGGCCGAACTGGTGCCGTTGGCCCGAAGAACCGCATGCGCTCGAGAAGATGCGCAAGAGTCATCTGAGCCACGTCCGGTTGCGGCCGCAACCCGTCGTCGCTGCGGGCTCCGCGCACGAGCGAACCTAGCGCTGTCCGCGACGCTCGAAGCTGCGGGCGCTCCGTTCGAGGCAGATATCCGGCTCAGCAGTCGAGACTCGCCACGACGCCCCCGACTTTTTCCAAAGCCCGCTTCAGGTCGGCATGCGACACCGACCCCAGCGCCAGCCGGATGGCGTGCGGCGGCTGAGAGCCCACGGCATACGGCGCGGCGGTGGAGACCAGCACGTTGTCCTCTTTCAGCCGCATGGCGACCGCATCCGACCGCACTCCGGCAGGCAAGGGCAGCCAGACGAAGTACGACGCCGGATGGCGAACCATCTCGAACCGCGGCAGCACCGTGGACACGATGCGCTGGCGCGCGACGGCATCGCGTCGCTTCTCCTGCTCGAGCCGCGCGACCGTGCCGTCCTGCAGCCAGCCGCAGCACAGCGAAGTCACCAGGGTCGGCGTGTTCCAGACCGTGGCGCGGATGGCGCGGTGGATGCGGGGAACCAAGGCGGCGGGCGCGCATGCAAAGCCGAAGCGCAGGCCGGCCGCCACGCTCTTCGAGAGGCTGGAGACATACACGGTGATGTCGGGCGCGAGCGCCGCCAGCGGCGCGGGCGCCTTCTTCTCGAGGAAGGCGTAGGTGCCATCCTCCAACAGCAGCAGGCCGCGGCGGCGCGCCACCGCGATCAGGGCATCGCGCTGCGCCAGCGGCATCACCCAGCCGAGCGGATTGTGCAGCGTGGGCATGCAATAGACGGCGCGGATCTTTCGCCGACGGCACAGCGCGTCGAGCGCGTCCGGATCGAGCCCCGGGCCGGACGCGGGCAGCGCCACCAGCTCCAGCCCGCAGAGCTCGGCCACCACCTGGATGCCCGGGTAGCTCAGGGCGTCCACCGCCACCGCGTCGCCGGGCCGCAGCAGGGACATGGCGGCACAAGCGAGCGCATGGATGGCGCCGCAGGTGATCAGCACCTCGTCGGCGGCGACCGACAGGCCCCGGCTCTTCAGGTGCGCCGCCACGATGGCTTTCTCGTGCGGACGACCGCCATGCGGCTGGTAGCGCAGCACGGACTCGAGCTCGCCCGCCGAGGCCAGTTGCCGGAGCGCAGTGCGCAGCAGGTCCGTCTGCATCGGCAGCGCCGGATAGTTGAAGCTCAGGTCCAGCAGATCGCCGCTGGCCACGTGCATCTCCACGCCGTCGCCGAAGGGGATGGGCTCGCGCACGAAGGTGCCGCGGCCGACCTCGCCGGAGACCAGCCCCATGGCCTGCAGCTCCGCGTAGGTGCGCGTGGCCGTGGCCAGCGAGATGCCCTCGCGCGTGGCCAGCCGGCGATGCGTGGGCAGCGCCGTTCCGGGTTTCAGGCGGCCCTCGCGGATGTCCTCCGAGAGCCGGTCGACCAATTGCTTGTAGCGAGCCTGGGGCATGCGCCATTGTATTCATGACAATAATTTGATTGTCATGCATTGGGGAACTACGATCCGAGCCTTCCATCGATCCACCCGTTTTTCCGCCGCATGGAACTGACGCTCACCACCATCCTCGTCACCTTCGCCGGTGTGTTCCTGATCTGCTTCATGAAGGGTGCCTTCGGCGGCGGCTTCGCGATCATCGGCATTCCGCTGCTGTCGCTGGTGATGGATCCGGTGACGGCCGGCGGCCTGCTCGCGCCGCTGTTCATCGCGATGGACCTGTTCAGCCTGCGCTACTGGAAGCCTTCCACGTGGTCCAGGCCCGACCTGCTGCTGCTGGTGCCCGGGCTCGTGGTCGGCATCGGCGCGGGCTATGTGCTGTTCCGCGTGCTCGACCACCGTGCGATCGCCATCGTGATGGCGGCGATCACGCTGGTCTTCGTCGGGCTTTGGTTCGTGCGCGGCGGCGAGGTGGTGGTGCGGCCGCGCTCCTTACCCAAGGCGATCGCCGCCGGCTTGACCTCGGGCATCACCACGATGGTGGCGCACTCGGGCGGACCGCCGCTGGCCATGTACCTGCTGCCGCTCGGCCTGAGCAAGCAGGTCTACGCCGGAACGACGAGCATGTTCTTCACGGTCGGCAACATCCTCAAGGCCGTACCGTGGCTGGCCCTGGCCCGGCCCGCGGGCAGCGTGTGGACGCTGATGGCCATCTGCCTTCTCGCCATTCCCTCGGGCGTCTGGCTGGGCTGGCGCCTGCATGCCCGGCTCGACCAGCGGCAGATGTACCGGGTCTGCTATGGCCTGCTCGTGATCACGGCCATCAAGCTGCTATGGGACGGCGTGTCGGGCTACCTGCACTGAGAAGGTGTGTGAATGAACCTGCTGCGTCAACGAAGCGGCGGTGCGCGAAAGCCCGCGGCGGCGAACTGCACCAGCTGCTCGATCAGCTCGTTGGAGTCCTGCGCCGTGGCGTTGCCTTGGGAGAGCCGCTTGAAGCTGCGTCCGTGCGGCCGCGTGGCGGTCAGGATCGCACCCACGAGGAAGAACAGCCGCCAGACCAGCGTTTCGCGCGGAATCCCCGGCAGGCAGGCCTCGAGCATCGAGAGAAAACGGAAATTGATGGCGTCGTAGATCTCGACGATCAGCTGCTCCGACAGCTTGCCCTGCTCGGCATTCAGGCTGAATGACAGCGTAGTGACCGGGCTTTCCTTGGCCAGCGAACGCCCCTCGAACATCGGCGCCACCCAGGCCCGCACGATCGATTCGACCGTGAGCGTGCCCGCTTGCTCGAGCTGATCGAAGTTGGCGGCGCGCTTGTCGTTCAAGGGCGCCGCGACCTCCTTGAACACCTGCACGAACAGGCCTTCCTTGCCGCCGAAGTAGTAGGAGATCAGCGCGGAGTTGGTCTTGGCGCGATCTGCGATCTCGCGGATCGATACGCCGCGGTAGCCGTTCTTGATGAACAGATGCGTCGCGGCCGCGAGCAGCCTGCGCTGCACATCCGCGTTCTTTTCCTCGGCGCCGTCGGCGCGGGACTTGGTGTTCGTGGCCATGAAATCCGGGCGTGCATCCTTCTTAATCAATGATTAAAGCATGAAACGACATCGGCTTCTATAGGGGAAATCCGGGCCGGTGCGCCGCTTGTCTCCGTTTCATGGCCGAACCTATACTTTAATCATTGATTAAAAACCGGCCGCGATCACCACGGCCCCTCGGACAAGGAAGCAGCTCCCCATGCATGAGACATCGACCGGGATCAGGACACCGAGCTACGACGCGCCAGACAGCGGCGCCCGCGAACGCAGGCAGATCGCGCAGCAATGGATCGAGGGCTTCGACGACGCGCTTCGACAGCGCGACTGCCATCGTGCGGCCAGCCTGTTCGGTGACGACGGCTATTGGCGCGACATCCTGAGCTTCACGTGGAAGATCGCCACGCGACAGGGAGCACTCGAGATTGCGGAAGCACTGCAGTCCACGCTCGAGGCCTGCGGCGCGACCAACTTCCGCCTCGAAGCGCAGGCGCCGATGCGAGGCCAGCTCGGCGGCGTCGAGACCCTTGAGGCCTTCTTCCGCTTCGACACCCGTGTCGCGCACGGACGTGGCTTCCTGCGCCTGACGCCCGACCCGGGCCAGCCTGGCGGCTGGAAGGCGCTGAACCTCCTCACGACGATCCACGAGTTGAAGGCATTCCCCGAAGACCCGTTCCTGACCCGTCGCCGCGAGAGCACGGGCCGCCGCAGCGTGGACAACTGGCTCGACCGCCGCCAGGCCGCCGCCGAGTTCGCCGAGAAAGATCCCGAAGTCCTGATCATCGGCGCCGGGCAAGCCGGCCTCGCGCTGGGCGCACGCCTCGCGCAGCTCGATGTCGCCACGCTGATCGTGGACCGCCACGAACGCGTGGGCGACAACTGGCGCAAGCGCTACCACTCGCTGACGCTGCACAACGAGATCTGCACCAACCACCTGCCCTACCTTCCCTTTCCCAAGACCTGGCCGGTCTACATCCCGAAGGACATGCTCGCCAACTTCATGGAGTTCTATGCGATGAGCATGGAGCTCAACGTGTGGACCCGCACGAGCTTCCTCGATGGCGCCTACGACGCCACGGCCAGGCACTGGACGGTCCGCGTGCAGCGCGCGGACGGGTCCATCCGGACGCTGCGGCCGAGCCAGGTCGTGATGGCGGTCGGCGCGAGCGGCGTTCCCAAGGTGCCGCGCATCCGCGGGCTGGAAGACTTCGGCGGCCAGGTGGTGCATTCGAGCCGCAGCACCGACGACCTCGAGGTCACGGGCAAGTCCGTGTTGGTCGTCGGTGCCGGCACCAGTGCGCACGACATCGCGCAGGACCTGCATCTGCGCGGCGCCGAAGTCACGATGCTGCAGCGCTCCTCCACCACGGTGGTCGGCCTGGAGCCCGCATCGGTGCGCGCCTATGCGATCTACCGCGCCAACGAAGGCGTGCGGCCCATCGAGGAAACGGACCTGATGAGCGCCGCGATCCCGTTCGACCTGGTCCGGCAACTGCACGGTCCGTTGAGCCGCCAGATGGCGCAGGACGACAAGGAACTGCTGGAAGGCCTGCGCAGCGTGGGCTTCATGCTCGACAACGGCGAGGACGACACGGGCTTCTTCATGAAGCTGCTGCGTTCCCTCAGCGGCTACTACCTCAACGTCGGCGCATCCGACCTGATCGTCGAGCGCAAGATCAAGCTCAAGACCGGCGTGGGCATCGAGCGCGTGAAGGACAAGGAGGTGCTCTTCACCGACGGCGATGCGATGCCCGCCGACATGCTGGTGATGGCCACCGGCTACCAGCCGCTGCAGGAGGCCGTGCGCACGATGTTCGGCAGCGAGGTCGCCGAGCGGGTCGGCCCGATCTGGGGCATCGGCGACGATGGCGAGATGCGCAACATGTGGGTGCGCACGCGCCAGGAAGGCTTCTACGTCGCCGGCGGCACCCTGACCATGTGCCGCTTCTACTCGCACGTCACGGCGCTGCTGATCAAGGCGGCGCTCGAGGGCCTGATCGCGCCCGACGCGGGTACCCCGGAGGCACGGCAATGACCGATGCGGCACAGGGCCATGCGGTCGCGAAGCCGCGCGCCGGTTTCTCGTCGCGCGCGCGCAGCCCCTGGTGGGTGGTGGTTGCGGCGGTGCTCGGCACGCTGGTGGGCAACGGGCCGCTGCTCCAGTTCAGCTTCAGCGTGTTCGTCAAGCCGCTGGCAGAGGCTTTCGCCACCGACCGCGCGACCATCTCCTCGGCGATCCTGGTGGGCTTCGTGGTGACGAGCCTCTCCACGCCGTTCGCGGGGCGGCTGGTCGACCGGTACGGCGTGCGCGCGGTCGTGCTGCCGGGGATCGTGCTGTTCGCACTGTCCATCGCAGCCCTCGGCGTCGTGCCGCAGACGCCGCTGCAGTTCATCCTCATGTACGGCGTGGCCGGCGTCTTCGCGGCAGCGCAGTCGCCGCTGCCCTATGCCAAGGCGGTGACCGGTGCGTTCGAACGCCATCGCGGCCTCGCGCTCGGCCTGTCGATGGCAGGCGTGGGCCTCGGCGCGGCCCTGCTGCCGCATCTGGCTCAGGCGCTGATCGCCGCGCACGGCTGGCGCACCGCGTTCGTCGGGCTGGGCGCCACGGTGCTGCTCGTCGCCTTCCCGCCGGCCTGCCTGCTGCTGAAGGAGCCCGTGCCCGCGGCCTCGCTCGCGCGGCAGGCCGCGCCGGGCCTGAGCGCGCGGGAGGCATTCCGCACGAAGCAGTTCTGGTGCCTGGCCCTGGTCTTCTTCGCGGTCGTCATGGCCTGCGGCGGGACCATCGCGCACATCACGGCGATCCTCACCGACCGCGGCGTCTCGGCGCAGCTGGCGACCACGGCGATCAGCGCGGCGGGCATCGCGCTCATCATCGGGCGGCTGCTCGCGGGCTTCCTGCTCGACCGCATCTTCGGTCCGTACGTGGCGCTGGTCTTCATCCTCATGCCGCTGATCGGCATCGTGCTGCTCCATGCGCCCGCGCATCCCGCGATCTACCTGATCGCCACCGTGTGCATCGGCCTGGGCCTGGGCGCCGAGGTGGACCTGATCGCGTTCTTCATCTCGCGCTACCTCGGGATGCGCGCCTTCGGCGAGATCTACGGCTATCTGTTCGCGGTCTTCATGTTCGGTTCCGGCCTCGGTCCGTTCCTGATGGGGCTGTCGTACAGCCGCCTGGGCAGCTACGGGCCCACGCTCGCCGGGCTCGCGATCGGCCTCGTGGTGGCGAGCGTGGCCGTGATGCTGCTGGGACCGTACCGGTATGCGCTCGGGCGGCAAGGGGAGAAGCATCCATGAACGAAACCCTTTCGGGCGTGGATCCGGCGCTTCGCGAGGCGCTGCGCCAATCGGCCGCGCTGGCCGCGGCGCACGGCAACCCGAGCGATGGCATCGCGGGCCTTCGGCGCGGCATGGAACTGACCCGCCAGCACTGGAACGAGGGCGGTCCGTCGATGCGCGCGATCGAGCGCGTGCGCGTTCCCGTCGAGGGCGGCACCGTTTCGATCGTGGTCTACCGGCCGGAGGACGGACCGGCGCTTCTGCCGGCCTTCGTCTTCCTGCACGGCGGCGGCTTCAAGACCGGCTCCGAATGGACCAACGACCGGCAGATGCGCGAGATCGCCAAGGCCTGGGGCGGCATCGTCGTGAGCGCGGACTATGCGCATGCACCCGAGCACCGCTTCCCCGTGGCAGTCGAACAGACCGCCTCGCTGCTTCGCGCATTGCACGCACGCGGCGACGAATGGGGCATCGATGGCGACAGGCTCGCATGCGGCGGATGCTCGGCGGGCGCCAACGTGTCGTTCGGGGCGGCCGTCGCGCTCGGGCGCCAGCCCTGGCTGCAGGCGGCCGTCGGCATCGTCGGTGCGTTCAACGGGGACACCTCGACCGACTCGATGCGCCGCCACGGCAACGCCGGCCTGTTCCCGGACCTCGCATCCGTGCCGTCCATCTTCGGCGACTACCTTCCCGACGAGGCCAGCCGGAACGATCCACGCGCCAACCTGCTGCTCGCGGACCCCGGCCTGCTGCCGACCACCTTCCTGGCCGCGGCGCAGTTCGATGTGTTCCTCGACGCGTCCTCGGCCATGGCGCGTTCGCTCGAGTCCGCCGGGCGATTGGACCGGCTCGAGATCTACCGCGGCATGACGCACCTGTTCTTCGGCTTCAGCCGCAGCGTGGAAGGCGCCGCGCAGTGCACGCGCGACATCGGCGGCTTTCTCGCGCGGGTCCTGCCGCCTTGATGTCGAAGACGCGCCGATGTCGCACGGGAATGTAGTCCCCGGACGGACAAGGCCCGCACCCCACGAGAGCGTAGACCTCTCGATTCGATCCACTGAAGAGCCGCTTCGAACCATGGTTTCGCCCTACACCCTCCATATTCCCGATACGCGGCTCGATGCCATCCGCAAGAAAGTGGAGGCCTTCGATTGGACCCAGCTGCCGGACGCGGGAGGTTGGAGCGCGGGCGTGGGAATCAAGGATCTCCAACGCCTCGTCGACCACTGGCTGAACCGCTACGACTGGCGCGCGGTCGAAGAACGCCTGAACCGGCTGCCCAACTTCACGACCGACATCGAGGGCGAGCGCATTCACTTCCTCCACCTGAAGGGAGACGGCTCCAGGCCACCCCTGCTCCTGCTGCATGGCTGGCCCGGTTCCTACCTCGAGTTCGAGCAGTTGCTGCAGCCTCTGGCGTCCGATGGGCACGACGTCATCGTCCCTTCCCTGCCGGGCTTTGCCTTCTCCAACCCGATCACCGGCGTGATCGGCCCTCGTCGGGCCGGCGAGCTCCTGCATGGATTGATGGGCCGGCTCTTCGGCCCGACGCGCTACATCGTCCAGGGCGGCGACTGGGGTGCGCACATCGCGAGCTGGATGGCATTCACCCACCCGGAAGCGCTGCTCGGCTTCCACATCAACATGATGAGCATCTTTGCCCAGGACGCCACGCCCACGACCGCCGAAGAAAGGGAACGGGCTGCGCGCAGCGCCGCGATCCTCGATGAGGAGACCGGCTACAACCACGTGCAGGAGACGCGCCCGCAGACACTGGGCGTCGCGATGGCCGACAGCCCGGTCGGCGCGGCTGCATGGATCCTCGAAAAATTCGGCAAGTGGGCCGACCTGCCGGCCCGGGCCGATGGCAGCCCGGACCTCTGGTCCAGGTTCTCGGAAGAGGAGCTGCTGACCTCCATCATGCTGTACGTCGCACCGGCGGCGGTCGTCACCGCGACCTGGATCTACCACGGCAAGCGCCTCGAAGGATCCTCGCGCTTTCCCGCGGGCACGCGCATCCGTGTGCCCGCGGGTTTCGCCGCGTTTCCCGACCCCGTGTTCCTGCCACCGGTGCGCTCGTTCGCCGCGAAGACCTACGACATCGTGCATTGGACCGACATGGCGGCCGGCGGACACTTCGCCGCCTGGGAGCAACCCGAGCTGATGCTGGCCGACCTGCGGGCCTTCATCGCCACGGTGTCGAAAGCCGCTCGTGAATGAGCGGGCGCCGAGAAGCGTCGAGACTCGGACGCTGCGCATCGCGTACGCGGAATGGGGCGCCGACAGCGGCTGGCCCGTGATCCTGTCGCACGGATTTCCCTACGACCTTCACGCCTTCGACGACGTCGCCCCGATCCTCGCCGATGCGGGAGCCCGGGTGATCGCACCCTGCGCGCGCGGCTTCGGCCCCACTCGCTTCGTCTCCGACGCCACCCTGCGAAGCGGGCAGCAAGCCGCGCGCGGCCTCGACATCCTTCAGCTCGCCGATGCGCTCGCGCTGCAACGCCCCATCCTGGCCGGCTTCGACTGGGGCGGCAACGCCTCCTGCGTGGCAGCCGCCCTGTGGCCGCACCGCTTCGGCGGTCTCGTTTCCTACGCCAGCTACGACATCATCGACATCGGCGCGCAGCGACGTCCCGCCTCGCCGGCGCTCGAACGCGTCTGCTGGTATCAACACCTCTTCCAGACCGAACGCGGCCGACAGTGTCTGGCCGAGCATCGCCGCGATCTGTGCAGGCTGCTGTGGGAAGCGTGGTCACCAGGCTGGCGGTTCGACACGGCGACCTTCGAACGCAGCGCCGCGTCCTTCGACAACCCGGACTTCGTCGATATCGTGATCCATTGCTACCGCCATGTCTTCGGCCTGGAAGCCGGGGACCCCGCGCTGCAGCCGCTCGAAGATCGCCTGGCCCGGCGGCCGGCGATCGCGATTCCGGCCGTGACCCTCGATGGGACGCAGGATCCCCTCAAGCCCGGTGGCACGAAGAGCGATGCACCCCTGTTCGTCGCGGCGCATGAGCACCGCACCGTTGAGGCGGGGCATAACCTTCCGCAGGAGAAGCCTCGTGACTTTGCCGACGCGGTGTCGACGGTTCGCAGCTGGCTCGTTTGAAACGCCGACAGCGTGGCCCGGCGCAACCCACGCTCCCATAATCGCTGCCTTTCCCCCGCACCGGATCCCACAGCCCCCATGAGCGCCGCCGACTTCCTCCTGTCCCCCTCCGTCCAGAAGCTCCTGCAGGTGCTCTACGGGAACCCCGAGGAACCCTTCACCACGAACGAACTGGCCCAGAAGACCAAGCTCGACGCGGCCGAGGTCGAAGGCACGCTCGCGCACCTCGTCGGCAGCGGCATGCTGTCGCGGCAGGCCGCGAAGGAGGAACTGCCCGAAACCGTCATGCTCGACCGCGGCTTCGTCTTCTATCGCGAGCTGCGCCGCATCGCGCTGAAGTCCTTCGCGGCGGCCGAGCCGGTGCGCGCGATGCTGCGCGCGAAGTTCAAGGACTCGGTGGTGCGCGCCTTCGTGCTCGGCGAGGACAGGAACGGCATCGTGGAGGTGCTCGTCGTGCATGGCGCCGTGACGCCCGACGAGGCGGCGATGACCGCCGCCTGCCAGAAGCTGTCGAAGGCCATCCATCGCCATCTGCAGGTGCACGTGATCTCGAGCGCGCGCTTCGACCGCCTGACGCCACGCGATGCGCTGGCCACCAAGCTCGCGGCCGACACGGCCTTCGAGATCATCGCGCCGGGCGACACCAAGGCGCGCCTGAAGCCCGAGCGCGCCGGGCTGCTGCACAGCGCGAAGAAGACGCTGGCGGCGCTGTCGCGGTCGGCACGCGGCGGCGCCTGATCGACCCCGCCGCGAGCCCCGATCCGACGCGTTGGAGCGACGCGAATTAGGCGCCATTTAATTACGCCGAAAGTCCTCGCCACACTTTTCTATTACCCACGGAATTCCGTGGGAATTAGGCAGTTTTTATTCAGCCAATACGCTGAGCGGCATCTCCAACATATTTGCCATACCCCTGCTGGGCGTATTGAAGTTGCTGCGACGCAACAAACTTTTTCCTCCTGCTTTTCCCTCTGAAAGTAAGCCGAACCGCCTCGAAAATGAGGCTTTCTGGGTGCAGTGCGAAAAACCCAAGGAAACCTTTCTTGCTCAATTGAGAGCGTGAAATATTGCCGCACTCGAAACTGCCATCGAAGTGACTGCAACCGCTTGTACATTTGGTTTTGAAATGTCAACGGAATGTCAATTCGACCCGCTGCGGATGTGCGAGAAGGCAGCTTCTGGCAATTCGCTTCGCGCCTGCAATGCCCCGTTGGCAACCCCATGTCCAACTTGGAGCAGCGCATGCAAGGCAGTGGTCCCCTGAGCAGTTCGGCGCCTCTCACCTCGGGTCAGATGGCGATGTGGCTGGGCGCGAAATTCGCGTCGCCCGACACCAATTTCAACCTCGCGGAAGCCATCGACATCGACGGCCCGATCGATCCCACCGTCTTCCTCGCGGCCATGCGCCGCATCACCGAGGAGGTCGAGGCCACGCGGCTCAACTTCGTCGACGCGGGCCAGGGGCCGCGCCAGGTGGTGGCCCACACCTTCGAGGGCGAGATCCCCTACCTCGACCTCAGCGCCGAGGCCGATCCCGCGGCGCGGGCCGAGCGCTGGATGCGCGCGGACTTCGAACGCAACATCGACCTCGCGCACGGCCAGCTGTGGCTGTCGGCGCTGATCCGCCTCGCGCCGGATCGCCACATCTGGTACCACCGCAGCCACCACATCGTGCTCGACGGCTTCGGCGGCGGGCTGATCGCGCGGCGCTTCGCCGACATCTACAGCGCGATGGCCGAAGGCGCCGCCGAGGGGCCCGAAGCCTCGCGCCTGGCGCCGCTGTCGCAGCTGGCCGAGGAAGACCGCGCCTACCGCGAGTCGGGCCGCTTTCCGCGCGACCGCCAGTACTGGACCGAGCGCTTCGCCGACGCGCCCGATCCACTGAGCCTCGCAGCGCAGCGCTCGGTCAACATCGGCGGCCTGCTGCGCCAGACGGTGCATCTGCCCGCGGCCAGCGTGCAGGCACTGCAGCAGATCGCGCAGGAGCTCGGCACCACGCTGCCGCAGATCCTGATCGCCACCACCGCGGCCTATCTCTACCGCGCCACCGGCATCGAGGACATGGCGATCGGCATCCCGGTCACCGCGCGCCACAACGAGCGCATGCGGCGCGTGCCCGCGATGGTGGCCAATGCGGTGCCGCTGCGGCTCGCGATGCGCGCCGACCTGCCGATCCCCGAACTGATCCGCGAGGTGGGCCGCCAGATGCGGCAGGTGCTGCGCCACCAGTCGTACCGCTACGAGCACCTGCGCAGCGACCTCAACATGCTGGTCAACAACCGGCAGCTGTTCACCACCGTGGTCAACGTCGAGCCCTTCGACTACGACTTCCGTTTCGCCGGCCACGCGGCGCGGCCGCGCAACCTCTCGAACGGCACGGCCGAGGACCTGGGCATCTTCCTCTACGAGCGCGGCAACGGGCAGGACCTGCAGATCGACTTCGATGCCAATCCCGCGGTGCACACCGCGCAGGGGCTGGCCGATCACCAGCGCCGGCTGATCGCCTTCATCGATGCCGTGATCCGGCAGCCGCAGCAGGCCGTCGGCCATGTCGACCTGCTCGGTGCCGAGGAGCGCCGGCAGTTGCTGTTCGGCTGGAACGACACCGAACACGCCGTGCCCGACACGCACCTGGTCGCGCTGATCGAGGCCCAGCTCGCCGAGCGGCCCGAGGCCGTCGCGCTGCGCTTCGAGGGCGAGGCGATGTCCAACGCCGAACTGAACCGCCGCGCCAACCGCCTCGCGCAATTGCTGCGTGCACGCGGCGCGGGCCCCGAGCGCACGGTGGCTCTCGCGATCCCGCGTTCGATGGAACTGATGGTGGCGCTGCTCGCCACCTTGAAGACCGGCGCGGCCTACCTGCCGGTCGATCCCGATTTTCCGGCCGACCGCATCGCCTTCATGCTCGGCGACGCAGCGCCCGTGTGCCTGGTCACCACCGAGGCGCTCGCGCAGGTGCTGCCCGCCGACGCCCCGCGCCTGTTGATCGATGGGGCGCAAACGATTGCCGATCTGGCGAATTGCGACGAGGCCAACCTCGCCGTCGCGATCGATGCCGCGCACCCGGCCTACGTGATCTACACCTCGGGCTCGACCGGCCGGCCCAAGGGCGCGGTGGTGTCGCACCGCGCCATCGTCAACCGCCTGCAGTGGATGCAGGCGCGCTACGGCCTCGCGGCCGACGATCGCGTGCTGCAGAAGACGCCCTCGAGCTTCGACGTGTCGGTGTGGGAGTTCTTCTGGCCGCTGATCGACGGCGCCACGCTGGTGCTCGCCAAGCCCGGCGGCCACAAGGACGCGGCCTACCTCGCGGGCCTGATCGCCGACGAGGGCATCACGACGCTGCATTTCGTGCCCTCGATGCTCGAGGTCTTCCTGCGCGAGCCCGCGGCCGCCGGCTGCACCAGCCTGCGCCGCGTGATCTGCAGCGGCGAGGCGCTGTCGCCCGCGCTGCAGGCGCAATGCCACGAGCGCCTGGGCGCCGAGCTGCACAACCTCTACGGCCCGACCGAGGCCGCGGTCGACGTCACCGCGTGGGAATGCGAACGCGGCGAGGCCGCGCCGAAGAGCGTGCCGATCGGCCGGCCGATCTGGAACACGCAGATGTACGTGCTCGACAGCGGCCTGCAGCCGGTGCCGGCCGGCGTGGCGGGCGAGCTCTACATCGCGGGCACGGGCCTGGCGCGCGGCTACCTGGGCCGGCCGCTGCTCAGTGCCGAGCGCTTCGTCGCCAATCCGCATGGCGCGCCCGGCAGCCGCATGTACCGCACCGGCGACCTCGCGAGCTGGCGCACCGACGGCAGCCTGAACTACCTGGGCCGCGCCGACCAGCAGGTGAAGATCCGTGGCCTGCGCATCGAACCGGGCGAGATCGAGGCGGTGCTGCTCGAGCATCCGCAGATCGCACAGGCCGCGGTGGTGGCGCGCGAGGACGCTCCCGGCGAGAAGCGCCTGGTGGCCTATCTCGTGCCGGCCGAAGCCGCCGATCCGCAAACGGCCGAACTGCGCACCCACCTCGCGCAGGCGCTGCCCGACTACATGGTGCCCTCGGCCTTCGTGAGCCTGCCCGCGCTGCCGCTGGGCCCGAGCGGCAAGCTCGACCGCAAGGCGCTGCCGCCGCCCGAGGTGCAGGCCGCCACGCCCTATGCCGCGCCGCGCACGCCCACCGAGAAGATCCTGGCCGGCCTCTGGGCCGAGACCTTGCACCTGCAGCGCGTGGGCATCCACGACAACTTCTTCGAGCTCGGCGGCCACTCGCTGATGATCGTGCAGCTGGTCTCGATGATCCGCCAGCAGTTCATGATCGACCTGCCGCTGGACACGCTGTTCCAGGTCTCGACCATCGCCGGCCTCGCCGAGCTGCTCGACCAGGAATCGGTGGCGCGGCCCAGCCTGGTGCCGATGCCGCGCCCGGCGCGCATCCCGCTGTCCTTCGCGCAGCGCCGCCTGTGGCTGATGAACCAGCTCGAAGGCGCGAACCCGGCCTACAACATGCCGCTGGCGCTGCGCCTGTCGGGCACGCTCGACCGCGCGGCCCTGCATGCGGCGCTCGACGACCTGGTGCAGCGCCACGAGAGCCTGCGCACCATCTATCCGAACGAGGACGGGCTGCCGTGGCAGCAGGTGCTCGACGGCGCGCAGGCGCGCCCCGCCGTGCTCGAGGCCGACAGCAGCGAGGACGAGATCGCCGCGCAGCTGCATGCGGCCGCGGGCCATGCCTTCGACCTCGGCAGCACCGCGCCGCTGCGCGTCTCGCTGTTCAGACTGGCCGACGACGAGCACGTGCTGCTGCTGCTCACGCACCACA
>NZ_JBZAYE010001119.1:0-1329 GCF_058244205.1 Variovorax sp. 20P10.2.4 | reverse complement strand
CACCGCAGTTTCGGCAGCGTGGTGGCGCAGGTGGCCGAGGTCTCGCTGACGCCCGAGCGGCAGATCCGCGTGCAGCGCATGTACTGCGCGGTCGACTGCGGGCTGGCCGTGAACCCGAACCTGGTGCGCCAGCAGATGGAGAGCGCGATCGTGTTCGGCCTCTCGGCCGCGCTGCACGGCGAGATCACCATCGAGCGCGGCCAGGTGCAGCAGAGCAACTTCCACGACTACGCGCCGCTGCGCATGAACGAATGCCCGCAGATCGAGATCGCGATCGTGCCGAGCAGCGCGCCGCCCACGGGCGTGGGCGAGCCGGGCACGCCGCCGGTGGCGCCGGCCGTGGCCAACGCGTTGTTCGCGCTCACGGGCCAGCGGCTGCGTTCGCTGCCGCTGCGCCTGGCCTGAACGCACGGCACGAGAGAAAAGGAAGGAACCCCATGACCACCACGCTCCAGATCAACGGCCGCCCCGTCGCGGTGACGGCCGAGGACGACACGCCCCTCCTGTGGGTGCTGCGCGGCGAGCTGCACATGAACGGCACCAAGTTCGGCTGCGGCAAGGCGCTGTGCGGCGCCTGCACCGTGATGCTCGACGGCGAGGCGGTGCGCTCCTGCGCCACGCCGCTGTCGGCCGTGCAGGGCCGCGCGGTGTCGACCATCGAGGGCGTGAAGGGCCCCGAGATCGACGCGCTGCGCCGCGCCTGGACCGAACTCGACGTGGTGCAGTGCGGCTACTGCCAGAGCGGCCAGCTGATGTCGGCCTGCGCGCTGCTGCGCCACACGCCGAAGCCCAGCGACGCCGACATCGACGCCGCGATGAGCGGCAACATCTGCCGCTGCGGCACCTATCCGCGCATCCGCGCGGCGATCCACCTCGCGGCGGGCGACGACCGGCGATGACCCAGCGCCCGCCCGACCTGATCGTCGTGCCCGCCGTGATGCAGCAGCGGCTGCGGCTGCTGGGCTTCGACACGCAGTCGATGCTGCGCCGCGCGGGCCTGCCGGCCGACCTGTTCGCGAGCGGCAAGGCGCGCATCACGACGCGGCAGATGTTCGCGGTGTGGGATGCGCTGGCCGCGATGAACCCCGATCCCGCGCTGGGCCTGCGCATCGGCGCCGAGGGCGCGACCGAGCACTACGACATCGCCTCGATCGCGGCGCTGCACTCGCCGAACTTCGGCGAGGCGCTGCAGCGGCTGTCGCGCTTCAAGCGGCTGACCTGCCCCGAGGTGATCCGCATCGAGCGCGGCGACGGCGAGGTCCGCGTGCGCTTCCACTGGTTCCTGGTCGAGGGCCATTCGCCGCAGCTGCTGACCGACGGCACCTTCGC
>NZ_JBZAYE010001118.1:0-1332 GCF_058244205.1 Variovorax sp. 20P10.2.4 | reverse complement strand
GCCGGCGCTGAACACCGCCAGCGCCGCGAGGCAGGCACCGCGCGGGCCCAGCACCGCGAGCAGGCGCACCGACAGCGCCGCGCCGAGGATCGAGCCGAGCACGAACAGCGTGGTGCTCCAGGCGTACCAGTCGAGCCCGCCGATCTCGCGCACCACCGAGGGCAGCACGGTGGTGACGATGTGGACGTTGACCGCATGCAGCGCGACGCCGCCGGTCAGCGCGAGCGCGCGCCAGCCGTTGCGGCCGCTGAAGAGTTCGCCCCAGCCGGCGGTGGCCGGCGGGTCGGCGCGGGAGCGGTCGAGGGCGGGAGAGGAGGAAGAGGCCATGGTGGAAGCGTCGGCCCGACGGCGCAGTGCCCGGGCCCGGATCTGAAGGTGCCCGGATACTAGGCCGCCACCTCGAATTAAACAAGCAATCGCTTTGATAAATAAAATCGAAGACGGCGCGCCGCGCGCCCCGCCGGCACCCGCTGCGGCAAGATGCGCGACACTCCCGGCTGATGCACGCCGCCGTTCCCGTCTCCGATCCCGCCCGTCCGATGCCCACTTCCGGCGCCATGCCCCCGCCCTCCATCCGCCGCCCGAGCGCGCGCTTCCTGTTCTCGCATCCGGCGCACTTCGTCGGGCTGGGCCTGGGTTCCGGCCTGTCGCGCTTCGCGCCCGGCACCGTGGGCACGCTGTGGGCCTGGGCCGCGTTCTCGGTGATGCAGCACTGGCTGTCGCCGGCCGCGATCGGCTGGATCATCGGGGTCTCGCTGCCGCTGGGCTGGTGGGCCTGCACGCTGACGGCGCGCGACATGAACCTGGCCGACCCCGGCGCGGTGGTATGGGACGAGGTGGTCGCGTTCTGGATCGTGCTGTGGCTGGTGACGCCGGCCGGCCTGTGGGCGCAGATCGTCGCCTTCGCCCTGTTCCGCTTCTTCGATGCCGCCAAGCCGGGCCCCGTGGCCTGGGCCGACGGCCTGTTCAAGCAGCGCGATGCCGCGCAGGTGCGCTGGTGGCACGCCGGCTTCGGCATCATGCTCGACGACCTGGTGGCGGCCTTCTGCTCGCTGCTGGTGATCGCGCTCTGGCGCGCCTGGTGAGACCCCGACCCATGGAATCCTCTTTCCCGCCCCCTTCCTCGCAGGACCTCGACACGCCCGAGCTGGTGGAGGCCCTGGCCGGCCTGCTGCTGAAGAAGGGCTGGCTGCTGGCCACCGCCGAGAGCTGCACCGGCGGCCTGATCGGCGCCGCCTGCACCGAGCTCGCGGGCTCCAGCGCCTGGTTCGAGCGCGGCTTCGTGACCTACTCCAACGCGGCCAAGACCGAGCTGCTGGGCGTGGACGCCGC
>NZ_JBZAYE010001117.1:0-1333 GCF_058244205.1 Variovorax sp. 20P10.2.4 | reverse complement strand
CGCCGCAGGCGCTCAGCAGTCCATGGAAGAGGCCCAGGCCACCGAGGCCCAGGAGCGTTCGTCGAGTCGTCATAAGAATCAGGGTTTCTACGGAGTCCCGGATTCTGTAGACGCTCATTCATCCGCACAATTGATCTTTTCTGGCCATATCAATCGATCTGGCTCATGAAATGACCGTCTTCACGAGCAAACCGCAGCAGGCTTTCGAACACCTCGCGCACCAGCGGCAGGCGCGACGGGCCTTCCGTGCGAGAGAGCCAGAGGGTGCCGAGCGGCAGGCTCGGCCAGGCCGCCAGGTGGCGCAAGCGGCCGCTGCGCAGCGCATCGTCGGCCAAGAGCCGCGACACCAGCGCAAGGCCGCGGCCGCGCAGCGCGGCGTCGAGCAGCAGGCGCGGATCGTCGTAGATCGCGGCCTTGCGCAGCGGGCCGAAGTGTTCGCGGATGAAGGGGCCGATGCGGTCGCTCGTGAGGTCGGCCTCGAGGCACAGCAGGCCGGGCGCGGCCTCCGTGTCGGCGTCGGGCAGGCCGACCGCCACCAGTTCGTCGCTCAGCAGCGGCACCTCGAACACGTCCGGCTGCTGCAGCGGATCGCGCGTGATCGCGATGTCCACGTCGAGCTCGTCGATGAAACGGGCGCTCTCGTCGACCGAGACGATCGGGCACAGGTCGGGATGCGCCTGCAGCAGCCGGTCGATGCGCGGCTGCAGCCAGCCGTGGGCGACGGGCGCGGGGCAGACCAACGTGACGAGGCGGTCGTCCATGTAGGTCTCGATGCGGTGCAGGCCGTGGCGGATCTGCTCGAGCGACTTGCCCACGCTGTCGAGCAGCAGGCCGCCGGCCACGGTCAGCTCCACGCCGCGCCCCTTGCGCCGGAACAGCGGCTGGCCGACCTGCTGCTCGAGCTGCGCGATCTGGTGGCTGATGGCCGATTGCGAGACGTGCAGCTCCTCGGCCGCGCGCGAGTAGTTGCCCAGGCGCGCGGCTGCTTCGAAGCCGATCAGGAATTTGAAGGAGGGCAGTCTGGCGTTGGACATGGGAACCCGGTCGATGGATCGGCGCACAAGATAGCGCCTTTCATCGATGGGATTCAACGCGCTGTGGCGGCGTCCTCTTCGCAGCCGGCGCCATACAGCTGCGCCAGCACCTCCACCGGATGGCGCAATCGCCGCGCCTGCAGCCGCTCGACCTGGCTGCGGCACGAATAGCCGGTGGCGAGAAATTCCGCCGGCGCGGGCTCGGCTTCCAGCAGCGGCGCCCACGACTGCGAAAAGATCCGCTGCGAGGTCTGCAGGTTGCGCTGCTCGTGGCCGTAGGTGCCCGACATGCCGCAGCA
>NZ_JBZAYE010001116.1:0-1346 GCF_058244205.1 Variovorax sp. 20P10.2.4 | reverse complement strand
CCGACCCAGTCGCAATCGCAATCGCAGTCGCAATCCGCATCCCCGCCCCCGCGCGCGCCCTCCGCCGACCCCGCCTCGTCGGCCGCCGCCCCCGGCGACAAGCCCCCGCTGCTGCCGCCCTGGCACGCCTTCTTCGAACAGCTCGGCCCCGACGGCTTCGTCGACCTGCCGCGACGCGCGGTCAGCCTGGAGCGCCAGATCCGCGACAACGGCGTCACCTACAACGTCTACGCCGATGCCAACGGCCCGCAGCGGCCCTGGTCGCTCGACCTGTTCCCGCTGATCGTCTCGCCCGAGAGCTGGGCGCAGATCGAGACCGGCGTGCTGCAGCGCATGCGCGTGCTCGACCGCGTGATGGCCGACGTCTACGGCCCGCAGCGCCTGCTCGCCGAAGGCCTGCTGCCGCCCGCGCTGGTGCGCGGCCATCCGGGCTACCTGCGCGCGCTGCACGGCGTGAAGCCGCCGGGCGACACCTGGCTGCACATCGCGGCCTTCGATCTCGCGCGCGGCCCCGACGGCAACTGGTGGGTGGTCTCGCAGCGCACCCAGGCGCCCTCGGGCCTGGGCTACCTGCTCGAGAACCGGCTCGCGATCACGCGCCAGTTCCCGCAGGCCTTCGAGGCGCTGCACGTGCAACGGCTGGCCGCCACCTACAGCGCCATGATGGACGGCCTGCAGCGCATGTGCCCGGCCGGCGTGCCGCCGCACATCGCGCTGCTCACGCCCGGCCCCTACAACGAGACCTACTTCGAGCACGCCTACCTGGCGCGCTACCTCGGCGTCACGCTGGTCGAGGGCAGCGACCTCACGGTGCGCGACCAGCGCCTGTACCTCAAGACGCTGCAGGGCCTGCGCCCCGTGCACGGGCTCATCAAGCGGCTCGACGACCAGTTCCTCGACCCGCTCGAGCTGCGCCCCGACTCCACGCTCGGCGTGCCGGGCCTGCTGCAGGCGATCCGCGCCGGCAACGTGCTGGTGGCCAACATGCCGGGCTCGGCCTTCCTCGAATCGCCGGCGCTGCTGGGCTTCCTGCCCGGCCTGGCGCGCCACCTGCTCGACGAGAAGCTGCTGCTGCCCGCGCTGCCCACCTGGTGGTGCGGCGAGCGCGCGGCGCTCGAGGCCGTGCTGCCGCAGCTCGGCGACTGCTTCATCAAGCCCACCTACCCGGGCATCGACGGCCGCGCGAGCTTCGACGCGGTGCTGGGCCGCCAGTTCGGCCGCCGCGAGCTCGACGAATGGGCCGGGCGCATCGTGCGCGAGGGCGAGGCCCACACGGTGCAGAGCTACCTGCCGCTGTCGCAGATGCCGACCTGGGCCAGCGACCTCGGGCCCGGCCACATCGCGCC
>NZ_JBZAYE010001115.1:0-1346 GCF_058244205.1 Variovorax sp. 20P10.2.4 | reverse complement strand
TGACCCGTCCTGCCCAGGGTTGACACCTTTTCCTTCGAGAAAAGGCGAGTCAATGGAATCAGGCGTCAAACGCACACAGCGCGACTACACGCTGGCTTTTAAGCTGTCGGTGGTCGATCAGGTAGAAAAAGGCGAATTGAGCTACAGGCAGGCCCAAGAGCGCTACGGTATCCAGGGCCGCTCGACGGTGCTGGTGTGGCTGCGCAAGCACGGTCGCCAGCGCTGGGAGCCTGGGGCATCATCGCGGTTGCCCATGCCAGTGTCGAAAAAATCCACTTCAGCGCCTTCGCTGCTGACCCCCGAGCAGAAGATCAAGGCCCTCGAAGTCCAGCTTCGCGAGGCGAACGAGAAAGCTCAATTGTTCGAGGCCGTGCTCGATGTCCTGAAGAAGGACTACGGGGTGCGTGTCGTAAAAAAGCCTTCGGGCAAGTCCTCGCGCAAAAGCTCCTCCCGGGGCTGAGCGTATCGAGGGCTTGCCGCTATTGGGGCATCAGCCGCCAAGCGTATTACCAGCAGCTACGCCATCAACAGCAGCGCTGTGCCCGTGCCGAGACGGTGGTCGAACTCGTGCGTGATGTGCGCCTGCGCCAGCCTCGGCTGGGAGCCAGAAAGCTGCACCATCTGCTCAGGGAACCGCTGCAGCAGGCCCACGCGAGCCTGGGGCGCGATGCGCTGCTGGACGTCCTGCGCGAAGCCCGCATGCTGGTTCAGCCCAGGCGGGCGTACCACAAGACCACCGACAGCCATCACCGCTTCCGGCGCCATCCGAACCTGCTCAAGGACGGGCCGAATCGAGTGCGCCCCACAGGCAGCGAGCAGGTGTGGGTGGCCGACATCACGTACCTGCCCACCGATCGGGGGTTCGTTTACCTCAGCCTGGTGACGGATGCCTGGTCGCGCAAGATCGTGGGCCATCACGTGCACGACAGCTTGCACACCGCACAGGTCAGCCGCGCGCTGACGATGGCGCTCAAGGGGAGGCAAACGCGCCAAGCGCTGGTGCATCACTCCGACCGAGGCATCCAGTACTGCTCGAACGACTATCAGGAGATCCACAGGCGCCACGACATTGCCTGCTCGATGACCGATGGCTACGACTGCTATCAGAACGCGCTGGCCGAGCGGGTCAACGGGATCCTGAAGACGGAGTTCCTGTTGCACCGCCCAGCCGACCTGGCCCATGCGGCCCGGATGGTTCGCCAGTCCGTGCAGATCTACAACCAGGAGAGACCACACCTGTCCCTAGAATTGAAAACGCCCGATGAGGTTCATCGGGCGTCTATTGCCGGCATCAACGGGCCGGCTCTGGGTCCTTCTTAGGTGTCAACCTAGGGCAGGACGGGTCA
>NZ_JBZAYE010001114.1:0-1349 GCF_058244205.1 Variovorax sp. 20P10.2.4 | reverse complement strand
GCGACGGCGAAACCGTCGGCCGACAGGCGCTGCGCGATGGCGGCGCCGATGCCGCGCGATGCGCCGGTGACGATCGCGACCTTGGGGTTGGAGGACTGGTTCATGGCGTGTTTCCTTGCGGTGGGTGGTTGGTGAGACGAATCTTCGATCGTTCCGTCCAAAAGATAATCACCGCCAAATCGCCATTACCATTCCATCCACTTCAACAATGGACCAACGGCACCGCCATGGACCGCTTCCAGGAAATGCAGGCCTTCGTGCGCATCGCCGAGCGCCAGAGCTTCACCCAGGCCTCGGAAGACCTCCAGATTCCGCGCGCCACCGTCACCAACCTGATCAAGCGCGTCGAGCAGCGCATCGGCACCCGGCTGCTCGAGCGCACCACGCGCACCGTGCGGCTCACGCAGGACGGCGAGGCCTACTACCGCCGCTGCGTGCGCCTGCTGGCCGACGTGGAGGAGGCCGAGGGGCTGTTCCGCGACACGGCGCCCAAGGGGCTGCTGCGCGTCAACCTGCAGGGCACGCTGGCGCGGCATTTCGTGGTGCCGGCGCTGCCGGACTTCCTGGCGCGCCATCCCGAGCTGACGCTGCACATCGGCGAGGACGACCGGCTGATCGACCTGGTGCGCGAGGGCGTCGACTGCGTGCTGCGCGCCGGCACGCTGCAGGACTCCTCGATGGTCGGGCGCCGCATCGCGCTGCTGCCGCAGGTCACGGTGGCGAGCCCCGGCTACCTGGCGCGGCATGGCGAGCCGGCCGATCCCGCGGCGCTGGCCGCGCCCGGCTCGACGCACCGTGCGGTCGACTACCTCTCGAGCGCCACCGGCAAGCCGGTGCCGCTCGAATTCACCGTCGACGGCCGCGTGAGCACGCTGCAGCTGCCGGCCACCGTGTCGGTCACCGGCACCGACCTCTACACCGGCTCGGCCGTCGCGGGCCTGGGGCTGGTGCAGGTGCCGCGCTACCGCGTGGCCGCGGAGCTGGCCGACGGGCGGCTGAAGGTGGTGCTCGACGGCTTCGCGCCGCCGCCGATGCCGGTGTCGGTGCTGTATTCGCAGCACCGGCAGCTGTCGGCGCGCGTGCGCGTGTTCACGCAGTGGCTGCGCGAGGTGTTCGAGGCGGCCGCGCTGTGACGCCCGCGCGACGGCTTCACCAAGGTGGCGGCTAGGACGCCGGGCAGTTCAGCGCCGCCTCCGCCCCCTGCGCCTGCTCCTCGCCGCGCAGGAATGCGAACACCACCACCGCCGTCAGCACCGTCACGGCCGCGAGCCCCAGCAGCAGCGTGGCGAAGGCATCGCCATACACCTGCAGCACGGCGGCACGGTCCAGGCCCGGCAGCAGCGCGAGCG
>NZ_JBZAYE010001113.1:0-1351 GCF_058244205.1 Variovorax sp. 20P10.2.4 | reverse complement strand
AGGCGATGCGCAAGGTGGCGGCCAAGATCGACGATTTCTTCGCGCGCTGCCGCGTGGCCGCCTACGACGTGCAGGCCGTGACGGCGCTCAACCCTTCCGCCGAGGCCTACGACGCGCTCGCGGGCCACACGCTCGATGCCAACGCGCACCCGATCGCCGAGCTGCCGCTGGCGCCGATCACGCCGCACCGTTCGCTGCCGCTGCGCGGCACCAGCCTCAATCCGGCCTGGGCCGAGGCCATCGCGTCCTTCGCGCGCGACGCGGTGACGCCGCTGCTCGGCGCGCGCGACACGCTCGAGGACGACGAATGGCAGGCGCTGCGCCAGCAGCTCGGCGCCTGCGAGGGCTGGATCGCGTCGCGGCCGGCCAACGCGCTCGCGAGCCTGTCGCACGAACGCATCGAGGCGCTGCTCGCCACGCGCGAGGCGCTGCTCGCGCTGATCGCCGAGGACGAGGCGGCCGAGAGCCACAACAAGCTGCTGGTCGATCTCGAGAAGCTGCTGCGGCTGCAGCGCGACCTCAAGCTGCTGCTCGACAACTTCGTCTCGTTCAAGGCCTTCTACCGGCGCGAGGGCGCGATCTTCCAGGCCGGCACGCTCTACCTCGACGGGCGCAGCTGCGAGCTCACGGTGCAGGTGCAGGACACGGCCAAGCACGCGGTGCTCGCGGGCCTCGCGAAGACCTGCCTGGCCTACTGCGACTGCACGCGGCAGGGGCAGAAGATGAGCATCGTCGCGGCCTTCACCGCGGGCGACGTGGACTTCCTGTTCGTCGGCCGCAACGGCGTGTTCTACGACCGCCAGGGCCGCGACTGGGATGCCACCATCACCAAGCTGATCGAGAACCCGACCAGCGTGGCGCAGGCCTTCTTCGCGCCCTACAAGAAGTTCGTCCGCATGATCGAGGAACAGGTGGCCAAGCGCGCGGCCGCGAGCGAGGCCGGCTCGCAGACCGCGCTGCAATCGCTGGCCGGCAAAGTCGCCACCGCCGACCAGGCCGCGGGCGCCGATCCCGCGAAGGCGCCGGCCAAGCCGCCGCTGCCCGCCACCAGCCGCGTCGATGTCGGCACGGTGGCCGCGATCGGCGTGGCACTCGGCAGCATCAGCGCGGTGCTGGTCGGCATCTTCGGCAAGTTCATCGACCTGGGGCAGTGGATCCCGGTGGCGCTGATCGGCATCGTGATCGCGATCTCGGGCCCGAGCATGCTGATCGCCTGGCTCAAGCTGCGCCAGCGCAGCCTGGGACCGATCCTCGATGCCAGCGGCTGGGCCATCAACGGCCGCATGAAGGTCAACGTGCGGCTCGGCGGCATGCTGTCGCAGACCGCGCACGTGCCGCCGGGCGCGCGGCG
>NZ_JBZAYE010001112.1:0-1355 GCF_058244205.1 Variovorax sp. 20P10.2.4 | reverse complement strand
TGTCGTTGCCGTTGGCCTGCGCGTTCGGGCCGAAAGCGGTGGCGCCCTGGCCGCTGGCGCTCGCGCCCGTGCCGCAGGTGACGTTGCCGCCCGAGAAGCTGCACAGCCCGTTCGAAAACGCCTGGTTCATCAGTGTCTGCAGTGCCATGACCTGCTGGCTGGTGAAGTTGTTCGCGCTGCTGATCGCGCCTTGCTGGGCCTGCTGCACCTGGCCCACGTTGGCGGCGTCGGTGGCGGCCTGGCCCGCGCGCACGTTGCCGATGAGGGTGCCGACGCCGCCGTTGGCATTGAGCGAGACGCTGCCGCCGCCCGCGTCGTACTGCACCGAGTTCTGCGCCAGGCCGAGCGCGTTGTCGGCGGTGCCCTGCGCCTTGTTCGCGCTGGCCTGCGCCGCATTGGCCGCGCCGAGCGCGGTGTTGGCCGTGCCCTGGGCCGAGGCGGCGGCGACACCGGCCGCGTTGGCCGTGCTCTGCGCCTGCGCGGTCGAGGTCGACAGGCTGGCGACCGAGTTGGCGGTGGACGTCGACAGCGTGGCCACGCCGGTCGAGAGGGTGTTCAGGCCGGTGTTCAGTGTCGAGACGCCGGTGGAGAGCGAACCGATGCTGGTGGAGGTCGATACCGACAGCGCGCCGACGCTGGTGGAAAGAGAGCCGATGCTGGTGGCGGTCGAGGTCGACAGTGTGCCGACGCTCGTGGAGAGCGAGCCGATGCTGGTGGCGGTTGAGGTCGACAGTGCGCCGACGCTCGTGGAGAGCGAGCCGATGCCGGTGGACGTCGACGCCGACAGCGCATCGACGCTGGTGGACAGCGCGCCCACGCCGGTGGACAGCGACCCGATGCTGGTGGACGTCGAGGTCGACAGCGTGCCGACCCCGGTCGACAGATGGGCCACGGCGGTCGACAGGCTCGAGGTGTCGAGCACCGCGGTGCTCAGGCTCTGGCTCAGTCCGTAGACCTGGCCGCCGGTCACGGCGTCGGTGCTGCCGGCGGCGATGTTGCCGGCGCCGACGTTGGTGATCACGCGCGTGGTGCCGTTGCCGCCGACCGAGACCGTGTTGTCGCCGCTCGCGACCGAGCCCTGGCCCAGCGCCACCGAGTTCTTGCCCGAAGCCAGTGCGCCGTTGCCCAGCGCGGTGGCGTTGTCGGCCGTCGCGCGTGCGCTGTTCATGCCGGCGTTCGAGCCGCCGATGGCCGTCGTGTAGTTGCCGCTGGCCACGGCGCCGCTGGCACCCGACTGGCTGGGTCCCGTGCCCGAAGCGCCGCTGCCGATGGCCGTGCTGGCGATGCCGCTGGCCTGGGCGCCATTGCCGCCGTTGCCGCCGCGAAGCTCGTCGCTGACACCGCTGCCGCCGCTG
>NZ_JBZAYE010001111.1:0-1362 GCF_058244205.1 Variovorax sp. 20P10.2.4 | reverse complement strand
TCAGCGGCCCCGTCATCGCCGTGGTCGCCAGCGCCATCACCAGCAGCATGGTGAAGAGCTCGGGGCCGATCAGGCCGACGTCGAGGCCGATCTTGATGACGATCAGCTCCATCAGCCCGCGCGCGTTCATCAGCGCGCCGGTCGCCAGGCTGTCGCGCCAGCCGTAGCCGGCCAGGCGCGCGCCGATCGCGCCGCCGGCCAGCTTGCCGATGCTGGCGACCGCGACGATCAGCAGCAGCGCGCCGATGCCCGCGCCCGAGAAGGCGCTGGCCGTGGTGCCCAGCCCCGCGAGCGCGAAGAACAGCGGCATCAGCAGCACGATCGACAGCGGCTCGATGCGCTCCTGCAGCGAACGCAGCAGGCGGTCGTCGCGCGGCAGGCAGGCGCCGAACAGGAAGGCGCCGAACACCGCGTGCAGGTGCAGCCATTCGGTGAGCAGGGCCGAGACCAGCAGGCCGATCATCAGCGAGGCCAGCACCGTGGTCGAGGGCTCGCCGTCGGGCGCGCGGGTGCGCAGCAGCCAGGCATAGGCCGGCTTCAGGCCGAGGAACAGGAAGGCGAACAGCGCCACCGCGCCGCCGCCGGTGCGCAGCAGCCCGAGGTAGCCCTCGCCCGCGCCGGCCAGCGCCACCACGAAGGCCAGCAGCACCCAGGCGAAGACGTCGACCACCGCGGCCGCGCCCAGCGAGAGCTGGCCGAAGGGGGTGCGCGTCAGGCCGCGGTCCTTGAGGATGCGCGCCATCACGGGGAACGCGGTGATCGACAGCGCCGCCGCGATGAACAGCGCGAAGGGCCAGAAGCCCACGCCGGCCGGTGCCAGCGAAGGATGCAGCGCGGGCGCGATCGCCAGCCCCAGGCCCAGCGGCGCGATCACGCTGGCGATACCGACCCAGCCGGCCGACTTGAGCTGCGCCTTCACGCCCTGCGAGGCACGCAGCTCGAGGCCGACCACGAACATGAACAGCACCAGGCCCACGGTGGCGAGCGCCGACAGGCCGCCCAGCGACTCCTTCGCGAAGATCTGGCCATGCAGCGAGGGGAACAGCGCGCCCATGACGGCCGGCCCCAGCATCAGGCCGGCGGCCATCTCGCCGACCACGCCGGGTTGGCCGAGGTGGCGCAGCACCCATCCGCAGACGCGGGCCGTGCCGAGGATGACGATCAGTTGCAGCAGCAGCGTCGTGGCGGACATGGCCGGATGTTAAGTCCCGCCGCGCTCGGCCTCGGTCCACAGCGCGGCCATGGCGCGCAGCAGCGACTCCTCGACCACCGGCTTGAACAGCACCGGCACGCCCGACTCGCGCACGCGCTGCAGCCGCGGCGGCGCGGTCTCGCCGGTCACCAGCAGCAGCGGCAGCCGGC
>NZ_JBZAYE010001110.1:0-1364 GCF_058244205.1 Variovorax sp. 20P10.2.4 | reverse complement strand
CACCTGCTCGACCGCACGCCGCGCATGGCGGTGATGACGCGCGAGGGCACCACCGACGAACTCGTGGCCGGCCTGCTCGCGCGCGAGCTCGACTGTGCGATCGGCCGTTCGTACGACGGCGACGCCACCGGCCTGGTGCAGGAGGCGATCCACCAGCAGGAGCCCTGCCTGGTGGTGTCGGCCAAGAGCGCGAAGCGGCTCTCGCGCGGGCCGCTCGACTGGGCCCGGCTCGCGCAGCTCGACTGGATCCTGCCGCCTCCGAACACGCCGATGCGCCGCACCTACAACGCGATCTTTGTCGGCGCCGGCGTGCAGCCGCCGGTGCCGATGCTCGAGACCACCGCCATCCGCAGCATGGAGACGGTGCTGCGCACCGAGCCCAACGCCATCGCGATCCTCGCGCGCGACGTGGTGGCGGAGATGGAACAGGCCGGCCACTGGGCCGCGCTGCCCTACCGGCTGAGCTGGAACCTGCCGCCGGTGAGCTTCTTCACGCTGAAGGAACTGGAGGGGCAGCCGATGGTGCAGTCGCTGCGCGCGGTGGTGGTGGAGACGGCGCGCAAGATGCAGCGCAAGACGGGCTGACACGGCCCCTCCCTATAATTTCCGCTCCCTCTCCCGCGCCACGGATCAGCCGCCGCCACATCTCAGCCAAGACGGGAGTTCCCTGTTTCCACACCGGCTGAGGTGTACCGTGCTCGAGCGCTACCACAGAGAATTGCTGCGCTATTTCACCCGCAAGGCCGGCGATGGCGACACCGCCGCCGACCTCGTGCAGGAAGCCTATGCGCGCGTGCTCGGCCACCAGGACGCGGGCGGCCTGGTGCTCGAACCGCGCGCGCTGCTCTACCAAACCGGCCGCAACCTGCTCGCCACCCAGGCCGCGCGCCGCGCCGCCGAGCTGCGCATGCTCGACACGCTGGCGCTGGTCGCGCCCGACAGCGCGCCCTCGGTGGAACGCCACGTGGCGGCCCGGCAGCAGCTGCAGCGGCTGGTCGCGCTGCTCGAGGCCATGCCGCGCAAGCGCCGCCATGCCTTCCTGCTCGTGCGCATCCACGGCCTGAGCTATGCGCAGACCGCGGCCCACATGGAGATCAGCGAGAAGGCGGTCGAGCACCACATGACGCGCGCCCTGCTCGACTGCGCGGGCTACGGCGGGGGAGCGGACTGACCATGGCCGCGCGCGCACAACCCCTGCTCGGCGCCGACGAACGGCGCGCGCCGCGCGCGCTGGTCGAGCATGCGCTGACGCTGATCGGCCGCATCCACCGCGGCAGCCCCGAGGCCGCCGACGCCGCGCAGGCCGAGCTGAGCCGCTGGCGCGCGCTGTCGCCCGCCAACGCGGACGCCGCGGCGACCGCGCA
>NZ_JBZAYE010000111.1:0-16526 GCF_058244205.1 Variovorax sp. 20P10.2.4 | reverse complement strand
TCGACCTCGACCTGAGCCAGCCGCCCGCACCGCCGCCGCTGGCACCGGTCGGCGCCAGCCTGCCGAAGTCGGCCTATGCGCCCGCCCCGGCCGCACGCCCGACGACGCCCCCGTCCGCCAGCCTGGCTGCGCAGCCGACGGTCGACCTCGAGAACGATTTCGACACCGCCCCCGGCGCGCTGCCGCTCGACACCCTGCCCGGCTCGCTCAACGACGCCGACAACACCCGCCCGGCCGTGCTGCGCGGCGGTGCCGGCCTGCCGGCCGATTCGGGCTTCATCGAATTCGACATGAGTGCCCTGGCCGGCCTGCCCGCCCGCTCGGGCAACGGCGCCGACCATCCCGCGCCGTCGGCGTCGGCCCATGAGGACGACGAGAGCCCGCATGCCGTCAAGCTGTCGCTGGCGCGCGAGCTGCAGGCCATCGGCGACGTCGAGGGCGCGCGCTCGCTGGTCGAGGAAGTCGAAGCCGAAAGCGCCGGCGAACTCAAGTCGCAGGCGCGGCAACTGCTCGCCGAGCTGCGCTGAGCGCGCGGCGCCGGCCTCTTGGTTCCTGGTTTCGTGAGGCTGGCGCTCGGCATCCGCTACAACGGCCAGGCCTACGACGGCTGGCAGAGCCAGTCCTCGGGCCGCACGGTGCAGGACAAGCTCGAGAAGGCCCTGTCCCAGTTCGCCGCGCAACGCATCTCCACGCTATGTGCCGGCCGCACCGACGCCGGCGTGCACGGGCTGATGCAGGTGGTGCACTTCGACACCGAGGTGCAGCGCGAACCCTTCTCCTGGATGCGCGGCACCAACCGCTACCTGCCCGACGACATCGCGGTGCAGTGGGCGCATCCGGTGCCGGCCGAATTCCATTGCCGCGCCAGCGCCCTCGCGCGGCGCTACGTCTACGTGCTCTCGCAGTCGCCGGTGCGCCCCAGCCTCGACGCGGGGCGGGTCGGCTGGTCGATGAACCTGCTCGACGGCGATGCGATGCGCGCCGCGGCCGCGCTGCTGATCGGCGAACACGATTTCAGCTCGTTCCGCGCCTCGGCCTGCCAGGCCCGCTCGCCGGTCAAGAACCTGCGGCGCATCGAGATCACGCGCCACGGTGAGGGCGAGCGCTGCCGCTGGCAGTTCGAGTTCGAGGCCGATGCCTTCCTGCATCACATGATCCGCAACCTGATGGGTTGCCTGGTGCGCGTGGGCCGGGGCGCCGAGTCGCCCGAGTGGATCAGCGAGGTGCTCGCCGCGCGCAGCCGCGACGCGGCGGCGCCGACCTTCTCGCCCGACGGGCTGTACTTCCTCGGCCCGTTGTACGACGCCAAGTGGGGTCTGCCGGCCGAGGCCACCTTCCAGGCCGCCCGCGCGGCCTATGATGGCCCGCCATGAGCCTTCTCCCGCCGCGCACCCGCATCAAGATCTGCGGCCTCACGCGCGAGGCCGACCTCGATGCCGCCGTGGAAGCCGGCGCCGATGCCGTCGGCTTCGTGCTCTACCCGAAGAGCCCGCGCGCCATCGCGCCCGAACGCGCGGCCGTGCTGGCCGCGCGCCTGCCGCCCTTCGTCACGCCGGTGCTGCTGTTCGTCGATGCGCAACCCGCCGAGGCCATCGCCGCCCTGGCCCGGGTGCCGGGTGCCATCGCCCAGTTCCATGGCGATGAAACGCCCGCCGACTGCCTCGCGGCGAGCGGAAACGGCCGCTTCCGCTTCATGCGCGCGGCCCGCATTCCCCTCGGCGAGGCCGGCGCCCGCTTCGACCTCGTAAAATACGCATCCGATTTCTCAAACGCCCAGGCCATCCTGCTCGACGCCCATGTCGACGGTTATGGCGGTGGCGGCAAGGCATTCGATTGGTCACTTCTTCCACCCGCCGTCGACGCTCACCTCGTCTTGAGTGGTGGACTCACACCTGCAAACGTGGGCGATGGCATTCGCACGCTGCGGACACGCTGCAAGACGCTGTCCGTTGATGTGAGCTCGGGCGTCGAGATCGACGGTCCCGGGAACAAGGGCCTGAAGGACGCCGGCAAGATCCGGCAATTCGTCGCCGCGGTGAGAGCGGCCGACGCCTCGTCCTTCTCCAGTTAGCCGCCGCACCCGGTTGTCGACCGGGCTGCGGCCCAACGATCGAGAACCATGCAAAGCACCTACCAGCAACCCGACGCCACCGGCCATTTCGGCAACTACGGCGGCACCTTCGCGAGCGAGACGCTCACCCACGCGATCAACGAGCTGCGCGACGCGTACGCGAAGTACAAGGAAGACCCGGCCTTCCTGGCCGAATTCCACTACGAGCTCAAGCACTTCGTCGGCCGGCCCTCGCCGATCTACCACGCCGCGCGCACCAGCCGCGAGATGGGCGGCGCGCAGATCTACCTCAAGCGCGAGGACCTCAACCACACCGGCGCCCACAAGATCAACAACGTGATCGGCCAGGCGATGCTCGCGCGCCGCATGGGCAAGCCGCGCGTGATCGCGGAGACCGGCGCCGGCCAGCACGGCGTGGCCACGGCCACCATCTGCGCGCGCTACGGCCTCGAATGCGTGGTCTACATGGGCAGCCAGGACGTGAAGCGCCAGAGCCCCAACGTCTACCGCATGAACCTGCTCGGCGCCACGGTGGTGCCGGTGGAATCGGGCAGCAAGACGCTGAAGGACGCGCTCAACGAGGCGATGCGCGACTGGGTCACGAACGTGGAGAACACCTTCTACATCATCGGCACCGTGGCCGGCCCGCACCCCTACCCGATGATGGTGCGCGACTTCCAGAGCGTGATCGGCACCGAGTGCATCGAGCAGATGCCCGCGATGCTGGCGGCCGACGGCATCACCGGCGAGGCCGAGGGCAAGCAGCCCGATGCGGTGGTCGCCTGCGTGGGCGGCGGCAGCAATGCGATCGGCATCTTCCATCCCTACATCCCGTTCGCCGGCACGCGGCTGATCGGCGTCGAGGCCGCGGGCGAAGGCCTGGACAGCGGCAAGCACGCCGCCTCGATCCTGCGCGGCAGCCCGGGCGTGCTGCACGGCAACCGCACCTACCTGCTGCAGAACGAGGACGGCCAGATCACCGAGACGCACAGCGTCAGCGCCGGCCTCGACTATCCCGGCGTGGGCCCCGAGCATGCGTACCTGGCCGACATCGGCCGCGCCGAGTACGTGGGCGTCACCGACATCGAGGCCCTCGAGGCCTTCCACTACCTGTGCCGCACGGAGGGCATCATTCCCGCGCTCGAATCCAGCCACGCCGTGGCCCACGCGCTGAAGCTCGCGAAGACCATGCGCCCCGACCAGTCGATCCTGGTCAACCTCTCGGGCCGCGGCGACAAGGACATCGGCACCGTCGCCGACCTCGCGGGCGTCGACTTCTACGACCGGCCCTCGATGCGCGGCCTGAGCGTGAAGGGAGGCAAGTGATGAGCCGCATTGCAGCCACCTTCGAGGCGCTGAAGAAGGACGGGCGCCGCGCGCTCATCCCCTACGTCACCGCCGGCTTCCCCTTTGCCGACATCACGCCCGAGCTCATGCACGGCATGGTCGCGGCTGGTGCCGACGTGATCGAGCTCGGCGTGCCCTTCTCCGACCCGATGGCCGACGGCCCGGTGATCCAGCAGGCCGGCGAAGCCGCGCTCGCGCTGGGCATCGGCATGAAGCAGGTGCTGGCGATGGTCGCGGCCTTCCGCGCGAAGGACACGGGCACGCCCGTGGTGCTGATGGGCTATGCCAACCCGGTCGAGCGCTACGACCTCGTGCACGGCAAGCACGCCTTCATCCGCGACGCGGCCGCGGCCGGCGTCGACGGCCTGCTGGTGGTCGACTACCCGCCCGAGGAGTGCGAACAGTTCGCCGCCGATCTGCGCGAAGCCGGCATCGACCTGATCTTCCTGCTGGCGCCCACCAGCACCGACGAGCGCATGGCGCAGGTCGCGCGCATCGCGAGCGGCTACGTCTACTACGTGTCGCTCAAGGGCGTGACCGGCGCCGGCCACCTCGACACCGAAGCGGTCGGCCGCATGCTCCCGCGCATCCGCCAGCACGTGGGCATCCCGGTCGGCGTGGGCTTCGGCATCCGCGACGCCAGCACCGCGCAGGCGGTGGGCTCGGCGGCCGACGCGGTCGTGATCGGTACCAAGATCATCCAGCTGATCGACGGCCAGCCACGCGAGAAGGTGGTGCCCGCGGTGCATGAATTCCTCGCGGGCACCCGCGAGGCGCTCGATGCCTTGCCGGCGGCTACCGCGAAGAATGCGGCTGGCCGATAATCGCCGCTGCCCTCGTCAGGCCCCTTTCGTCATGCGAAAAAGCACGGAAGGGGGCACTGACGGCCCCGAAGGCTCTCCCGCCTTCGCGCGAACCTAGGAATGCCCATGAGCTGGCTTGAAAAACTGCTACCCGCCAAGATCGCCCAGACCGACCCCGCCGAGCGCCGCCAGGTGCCCGAGGGCCTGTGGATCAAGTGCCCGGCCTGCGAGACGGTGCTCTACAAGACCGACCTCGAGCACAACCAGAACGTCTGCCCGAGCTGCAGCCACCACCATCGCATCGGCGCCCGTCCGCGCCTCGACGCTTTTCTCGATGCCGAGGGCCGTTACGAGATCGGCCAGGAAGTGCTGCCGGTCGACGCGCTCAAGTTCAAGGACAGCCGCAAGTACCCCGAGCGCCTGAAGGAAGCCCTGGAGAACACCGGCGAGACCGACGCGCTGGTCGTGATGGGCGGCTCGGTCCACAGCATCAGCGTGGTGGTCGCCTGCTTCGAGTTCGAATTCATGGGCGGCAGCATGGGCAGCGTGGTCGGCGAGCGCTTCGTGCGCGGCGTCGAGACCGCGATCGAGCAGAAGGTGCCGTTCATCTGCTTCACCGCCACCGGCGGCGCGCGCATGCAGGAAGGCCTGCTGTCGCTGATGCAGATGGCCAAGACCAATGCCGCGCTCACGCGCCTCGCGAAGAAGGGCCTGCCCTACATCAGCGTGCTGACCGACCCGACCATGGGTGGCGTGTCGGCCGGCTTCGCCTTCATGGGCGACGTGGTGATCGCCGAGCCCAAGGCGCTGATCGGCTTCGCCGGCCCGCGCGTGATCGAATCGACCGTGCGCGTGACCCTGCCCGAAGGCTTCCAGCGCGCCGAGTTCCTGCAGACCAAGGGCGCGATCGACTTCATCAGCGACCGCCGCGAACTGCGCAAGACCATCGCCAGCACGCTCGCGATGCTGCTGCGCCAACCGGCGGATGCGGTGAGCTGATTCAGAGCCTCTCGAAAGACGAAGCGCCCGGAACCTCGCGGTTCCGGGCGCTTTTTTCATAGGGACTGCAACCGGTCAGAGTCGGTAGGCCAACACCAGCAGGTTGTTCAGCACGATCGCGATCACCTGCAGCACGACGATCGCGGCCAGCGGCGACAGGTCGACGCCGCCGAGCAGCGGAATGACGCGGCGGAACGGCCGCACCAGCGGCTCGGCCAGACGCGAGATCAGGTCGAGCAGCATCGGCGAGGCGCCCGGCACCCACGAGAGCACCGCGTACACCACCAGCAGCGCGGTCAGTCCCGACACGGCGAGCTGCAGCAGGCCGATGAACGACACCAGCGGCAGCGCGCCGATGCGCCCGAGGTTGCCGATCAACAGCCACAGCACGAGGAACTTGGCGATCACCAGCAGCCAGGCGGCCACGGCGCTCGCGAGGTCCCACTTCTTGACGGCCGGCAGCAGGCGCCGCAGCGGCAGCACGATCCAGTCGGTGATGGCGAAGATGAAGCGGCCCAGCGGATTGCCAAAGGGCACGCGGTGGTACTGCATGTAGAGCCGCAGCAGGCAGGCGCCGCCGAGCAGGCCGACGATCACGTCGAGGAGGAACGATGGGATCTGATAGAGCATGGCGCGCGAGGTGAAGCGGAGTGCGATGATAGCCACGCAAGGCTCTTCGATGACGACACAACCCCTTCTGAACTCCCTGCCTTTGTTCCCGCTCGGCACGGTCCTCTTCCCCGGCGGCCTGCTGCCGCTGCGCATCTTCGAGGTGCGCTACCTCGACATGATCGGCAAGTGCCGCAAGGGCGGCGTGCCCTTCGGCGTGGTGAACCTCACGAGCGGCACCGAGGTGCGCAAGGCCGGCGCGCAGGCCGAGCGCTTCGCCGAGGTCGGCACGCTGGCCGTGATCCGCGAATTCGAATCGCCGCAAAGCGGCCTGCTGCAGATCGAGTGCGTCGGCACGCAGCGCTTTCGCGTACGCCACAGCGAACTGCAGAAGCACGGCCTGTGGATCGCCGACGTCGCGATCCTCGCCGACGACGTCGCGCTCGAGATCCCCGAGGACCTGCAGCACACCGCCACCGCGCTGCGCCGCCTGGTCGACACGCTCGAGGAGCGCAAGCGCGCGCAGGACGCCACCGGTTCGCCGCCGGTGCGCCTGCCGATCGGCGCGCCCTACCGCTACGACGACTGCGGCTGGGTCGCCAACCGCTGGTGCGAGCTGGTGCCGATGCAGCTCGAGCTGCGGCAGCGGCTGATGGAGCTCGAGAGTCCGCTGATGCGGCTGGAGCTGGTCGGCGATCTGCTGGCGCGCACCGGCATCGCCTGAGCGCTCGGGCGACACGGCCGAAGCGCCCGCCCCGCTTCGTTTCGCGCTTCGAATTTGATAGCTGATGGCGCAAGGCCGGCGACGGGTTCGCCGGAATTCGCGCGCCATCGCCTGGGCTAAAATCCCGCCTTTCGCGCCGAATTTCCCTGCGCGCGCCTCCCCCACCGCCTCCCCATGTCCGAACAACAGCCGCCCACCCCTGCTCCGGCCGCGACCACGCCCGCCGTCGACGACAACCAGCTCATCGCCGAACGCCGCGAGAAGCTCAAGCTGCTGCGCACCGCGCAGACCGAAGGCAAGGGCGTCGCGTTCCCCAACGACTTCAAGCCGGGCCACCGCGCCGCCGCGCTCGTCGAGGCGCATGGCGCCGTCGAAGCCGAAGCGCTCGAGGCGCAGAACGTCGCCGTGAGCGTGGGCGGCCGCATGATGCTCAAGCGCGTGATGGGCAAGGCCAGCTTCGCGACCCTGCAGGACGCCACCGGCCGCATCCAGCTCTACGTCACGCGCGACGCGGTCGGCGAAGAGGTCTATGCCGAGTTCAAGCGCTGGGACCTCGGCGACATCCTCGGCGCCGAAGGCACGCTGATGAAGACCAAGACCGGCGAGCTGTCGATCAAGGTCACGACGCTGCGCCTGCTCACCAAGAGCCTGCGTCCGCTGCCCGACAAGTTCCACGGCATGGCCGACCAGGAGCAGAAGTACCGCCAGCGCTACGTCGACCTGATCACCGACGAATCGGCGCGCGTGCGCTTCACCGCGCGCAGCAAGGCCGTGAGCGCGCTGCGCGAATTCATGGTGGCCAACGACTTCCTCGAGGTCGAGACGCCGATGCTGCATCCGATCCCGGGCGGCGCCAACGCCAAGCCCTTCAAGACGCACCACAACGCGCTCGACCAGGAGATGTTCCTGCGCATCGCGCCCGAGCTCTACCTCAAGCGCCTGATCGTCGGCGGCTTCGAGCGCGTGTTCGAGATCAACCGGAGCTACCGCAACGAGGGCATCTCGGTGCGGCACAACCCCGAGTTCACGATGATGGAGTTCTACGCGGCCTACTGGAACTACCGCGACCTGATGGACTTCACCGAGACGCTGATCCGCACCATCGCCGACAAGGCCGTGGGCACGCAGCAACTCACCTACCAGGGCAAGCCGGTCGACCTGACGCAGCCCTTCGAGCGCCTGACGATCCGCGAGGCGATCCTCAAGCACACCGATGCGGGCGATGGGGTCGACGACAGCGCCTGGCTCGTCAACGCCCTGCGCAAGCTGGGCCTGAGCGAGGAGAAGGACAAGCTCTCGCAGCGCAGCCTGGCCAGCCTGCAGGTGATGTACTTCGAGGAGACCGTCGAAGAGAAGCTCTGGCAGCCGACCTTCATCATGGAGCACCCGACCGAGATCTCGCCGCTGGCGCGCGCCAACGACGAGCGCCCCGAAGTCACCGAGCGCTTCGAGCTCTACATCACGGGCCGCGAGTTCGGCAACGGCTTCAGCGAGCTCAACGACGCCGAGGACCAGGCCGCGCGCTTCAACGCGCAGGTGGCGGCCAAGGACGGCGGCGACGACGAGGCCATGTACTACGACCACGATTTCGTGCGCGCGCTCGAGTACGGCATGCCGCCCACCGGCGGCTGCGGCATCGGCATCGACCGGCTGATGATGCTGCTGACCGACTCGCCGAGCATCCGCGACGTGATCCTGTTCCCCGCGCTGCGCCGGGAATCTTGAGCACCGCGACCGCGAACGCCACCGCGATCGGCATCGACTTCGGAACCTCGAATTCGGCCGTCGCCTGCCGCATCGCGGGCGCCACCCGGCTGCTGCCGATCGAAGGCGCGGCCACCACCCTGCCCACCGCGATCTTCTACAACGCCGAGGACCGCAGCACGCACTTCGGCCGCGACGCGATCGCGCTCTACCTGGCCGGCGTCGAAGGCCGGCTGATGCGCTCGCTCAAGAGCCTGCTGGGCAGCCCGCTGATGCAGGAGAAGACCGCGATCTTCGACGGCCTCGTGAGCTTCGAGGACATCATCGCGCGCTTCCTGCGCGAGATGGCCGAGCGGGCCGCGCGAGAGATGGGCCGCCTGCCCGAGCGCGTGGTGATCGGCCGGCCGGTGCATTTCGTCGACGACGACAGCAAGCGCGACGAGCGCGCCGAGCAGAGCCTGCGCGCCGCCGCGCGCGCCGCGGGATTCCGCGACATCGCCTTCCAGCTCGAGCCGATCGCGGCCGCCTTCGACTACGAGCAGCGCGTGCGCAAGGAATCGCTGGTGCTGATCGTCGACATCGGCGGCGGCACCTCCGACTTCACCGTGGTGCGCCTGGGCCCCGAGCGCGCCGCGCGCGAGGAGCGTGGCGACGACGTGCTGGCCACCACCGGCGTGCACATCGGCGGCACCGACTACGACCAGCGGCTCAACCTCGATCGCGTGATGCCGCTGCTGGGCTTCGGCCACCACGGGCCGCAGGGCCGCGAGGTGCCGAGCAAGGTCTTCTTCGACCTGTCGTCGTGGCACCTGATCAACTGGCTGTACCTCGCCAAAGCCACGCGGCAGGCGCGCGAGCTGCGCACCAGCTATGCCGACACGCGGCTGCACGACCGCCTCATGGCGGTGCTCGACGAGCGCCATGGCCACCGCGTGCTCGGCGCGGTGGAGCAGGCCAAGATCGACGCCTCGGTCAGCGACGCACCCGCCACCATCGACCTCGACTGCGCCGAGCCCGGTCTCACGAGCACCCTGTCGCCGGCCGACATGGCGCAGCAGCTCGCGGCGCAGTTCGAGGCGGTGATCGCCTGCGCCCATGCCTGCGTCAAGCGCGCCGGCCTGCGCAGCAACGAGCTCGACGCCATCTACCTCACCGGCGGCTCCTCGGCGCTGCGGCCCTTCCAGCAAGCGCTGCGCAAGAGCTTCGCGGGCGTGCCGCTGGTCGAGGGCGACCTGTTCGGCGGCGTGGCCTCGGGGCTGGCCTTCGCGGCGCGCTGAGCGGCGGGCTCCGCGTCATCGGTCGCGCCATCGCGCATGAAGTACCTCTCGGCCTATCCGACGACATTGCAGGCGCAGGTGCGCAAGCTGCTCGACGAAGAGCGCCTGGGCACCTGGCTGCGCGAGCGCTATCCCGAGGGCGCGCATGCCGTGCAGACCGACCAGGCGCTCTACCTCTACACGACCGGGCTCAAGAACGAGTTCATGCGCAAGGCCGGGCCGCTGTCGAAGGTGATCTTCGACAGCAAGCTGCACGTGATCCGCCATGCGCTGGGCACCCACACCACCGTGTCGCGCGTGCAGGGCAGCAAGCTCAAGACCAAGCAGGAGATCCGCGTCGCGAACCTGTTCAAGGCCGTGCCTGCTCCCTGGCTGCGCATGATCGTCGTGCACGAGCTCGCGCACATGAAGGAGCGCGACCACGACAAGGCCTTCTATGCGCTGTGCACGCACATGGAGCCGGACTACCACCAGCTGGAGTTCGATCTGCGGCTCTACCTGACGCACATCGAGGCGGGCGGGATGCGCCTGTGGGAATCGGCGGCCACGCCGCCCGCCGGATCCTGAGCAGGCGCGGCGGCTTGCCTGGAGCCGCGACCGTGCACACAATCCCCCTCGCATGGCGCGCGACTCGGGAGGCGCGCCCCCAAGAGAAAGAGGGAGTCCATGAAACATCCACTGCACCTGACATCGGCGGGCGATCCGCAGTTCATCGGAGAGATCGTCGAGGGCTTCAGGCTCGGGCTCCTCGAACTCGGCTACGACGTCAACTGGCAGCAGGCGCAGGTCGACACGCGCCGCGTCAACATCGTCATGTTCGCGGCCGGGCTGACCTGGAACCAGCTGGCGCACCTCGGGCCCGACTGCATCGTCGTCAACATCGAGCAGCTGGTCGAGGGCGGCAATGCCTTCACGCCGGCCTACCTGGAGATCCTGCGCAACAGCTACGTGTGGGAATACAGCGCGCTGAACTTCCGGCGCTACGCGGAGCTCGGCATCGCCCGCGCGGACCTGGTGCCCTACGGCTACCAGGCCGGCGCCATCCTGCCGCCGCCGGCGTCCGACCCGCCCGTGGCCGAAGACATCGACGTCCTTTTCTTCGGCAGCCTCAACGATCGGCGCATGCGCCTGCTGGAGACGCTTCGCGCGCGCGGAATGACCGTCGTGGCGCACCATTCGATTCCGGTGGCGGAGCGCGCCGCCCTGCTGGCACGCAGCCGCCTGCTGCTCAACGTGAGCTTCCTCGACGCCACGCGCACGGTGGAGATTCCGCGACTGGCGGTCGGTTTCGTCGCGAAGAAGCCGATCCTGACGGAGATCTACGACGACAGCGAGCTGCGGACCGAGCTGCGCGAAGGGGTCTTCGGCGAGCCCTATGAGCGGCTCGCAGACACGGCCGAGCGGCTGCTGTCGGCACCGGAAGAACGCCGGGCACGCGCCGAGCTGGGCCACCGGCTCTTCACGGCCACGTCGCAGGCGATGTTCATCCAGCCCGCGATCGAGCGCTTCTTCGCGTGGCGCTCGCAACAAGCCGGCGGCTGAGCCGACCGCGAGCGTGCAGGCCGGCGCCCCGGTTCAGCGAAAGAAGGCCGACAGCTCGACGGCCAGCGCCTCGACCTCTTCCTGCGACATGTCGGCAATCGCCTCCGGCGCGCGCGCATTCTCGGTATCGCGAATCCGCTCGATGTGCTCGCCGCGCGAGACCGAGTCATGGTGCAGGTGGAACATCGGCACGTTCATCGAGTGCCAGCGCACGCCGAGCCGCGAAGCGCGGCGCAGCAGCTCGTCGTCCTCGCCGCCCCAGCCCTCGAGCCGCGCGTTGTAGCCGCCCACGCGGATGTACTCGCTGCGCTTGAACAGCACGATGCCGCCATTGGCATTGGGGTACAGCACGATCGCGTCCTCCGGCAATCGCTGCGGATCGATGGTGGCCAGGCGGCCATAGTCCGGGTCGGCCATGAAGCCCTGCTTGAGCGCGCCGGCGACGTTGATCACCGACCAGTAGGGGCACAGCGCATCGCTGTCCTGCCCTTCCATCAGTGCATCGATGCAGGCCCGCAGCGACTGCGGCTGGGCGATCGAGTCGGCATCGTGGAAGCAGATCACCGGGCTGCGCGCGAGCCGCACGCCGGTGTTGTAGAGCATCGACTTGGGGAACGGGCCGTCGTGCGGCACGAAGACATGCCGGATGTGCGGATCGTCGAGCCGGCGCCAGTCGAAGCTCGGCGTGGCCGCGGCCTCGAGCAGCCACAGCCGGTAGTCGGTGTAGGTGCGCCCCAGGTGCGCGAGCACGGTGTAGAGATTCTCGCGCCGCTCCTCGTTGGCCTCGCGGTACGACACGATGATGTCGATGTCGCGCAGGGAGGTTTTGTTCGCTTCGGCCATGGCGCTGCGGCTCTCAGAAAGGCCGGTAGAGGATGAAGTTGTCGTCGCCCGCGGGCTGCTTGAAGCGGGTGTCCCGGATCTCGAGCTGCACCGGCTGGGTCTTCTCGTCCTGGTAGCGGTTGAAGATGCCCGCGCCGTTCACCTTCTCGACCACTTCCGCCAGGCCGGGGCCGGCCCAGTTGTCGTGGCCGCGCAGCAGGTAGAAATGCATCACGCCGCACTGCTGGTGCGCCCAGTAGTCGTGCCACGAGAAGGAATCGGGCCGCCAGAGCGAGTTGTGGCCCTCGAAGAAGACGGGGCGGCTCATCGGCATGCACTCGGGCGTGGAGATGAGGATGTAGCGCGAGCGGTAGTTGAGGAACTCCAGCAGGTCCCGGCCCTGCGAATGCAGCATGTGCTCGATCACGTCGCCGAGGATGACGACGTCGTACAGGTCGCTGCTCTGCTTGTACAGCCCGTCGGCGGTGATCGGCAGGATGTGGTGGTAGCCCGTTTCGCGCAGGCCCGGGAAGGCCGCTTCGTCGCATTCGAGCGCGGTGAGCTCGCAGCGCGGAACGATGTCCTTGAGCAGCGCGCCGTACTTGCCGCCACCGGCGCCGATGTCGAGGATGCGCTGCGGGTCGATCGCCCGGACGATCTCCTGCGTCAGGACGTCGAAGGTGGGCCAGGAATAGCCTATGTGCGCCATGGGAATCCCTCTGCTCTCGCTGCTGTTCTGGGGCATACGACTGTACAGGAGCGCCCTGGCGCGGCGGGCGCCGCGGTGTCAGGTTCTGCACGGTTGCGCGAGCTTTGATCGCCCACGGCCGGCGGCTAACGGATCTTCTGCGAGGCCGCGTCCATGGCGGCCATGTACACCGACCGGTAGGGCTCGGACAGGCTCACGAAATGGACCAGCAGCGTGTCCTCGTCGGCCAGCAGCGGCGGCGTGTTGAGGCTGAGGTTGTCCAGCACGCTGTGCTCGCCGAGCAGGCCCTCCTCCTTCAGCACCTCGTTGGTGTAGTGCTGGTCGCCCAGGCTGCTGTAGACCTGGGACTTGTCGGCCACCTCGCCGATGCGCGCCCAGATGCGTTCCAGCAGCGCGAGGTTGGCCGGCGTGTTGCGAAAACCCATGACGCCCGAATTGAAGCGCCAGGCGCCGACGTCCTTGGCCAGCAGCAGATCGCGGCCCTGCAGCAGCGGCTCGAAGGGGCGCGCCTGGTTGCGGAAGACCACGTCGGCGTCGACCCAGATCACCCAGTCGTGCTGCGCCAGGTGCTGCTGCAGCAGCCAGGTGCGCACCCACGAGCCGTTGATGCCGGGCCCGATCACCTCGGGCAGCGCCCGGTACACGTGGTACGCGTGGCCATGGCGCTCGCAGTAGCGGCGCACGTTGTGCTCCGACACGCGCGCATAGGTCGCGATGTGGTGGGTGTAGAGCGTGAGGAAGGCGATGCGCGCCTGCGGATTGATGCTGGTGCACGCCTCGTCGGACAGCGCCGGATAGTCGGGCGGCTGCAGCACCGGGCGGCCCTGCATCAGGGCGCCGTTGACCTCGCGCACCAGCAGCGCCTGCAGGTTCAGGTCGTGCAGGATCTCGTCGCGCCAGCCACCGTCGGGCAGCGGCACCGGCAGCGCGGCGAGGTTCACCACGAAGACCCGCGCGTCGTGCCACTGCGAGACGCGCCACGAGACATTGATGTAGGCCTCGGCCAGCACGCTGTTGCAGGGCAGGAGCCCCGCCGGTGCCAGGCGCGCGGTCTCGTCGAGGCGCGGCGATTCGAGCGCGACCACGTGGCCGGCGTCGATGATCAGTTGATGCAGCAGCGCGCGGTTGCCGGGCGTGTTGCGCAGCACCAGCATGTTGGTCATGGCGGGACCGGCGCGGTCGCCGGTCGATGGCCCCTCGAGCGCGACCAGGTCGCGCCCGTGCATCAGCGCCTCGACCGCGACCGGGTGGAACACCACCGAATCGCCGTCGAGGAACAGCAGCCAGTCACCCTCGGCCAGCGTGCGCAGGTGGCGCAGGATCTGGCTGTACTTGGCGCTCGCGCGCAGCGCCGGATGAGCGATGCGCTCGGTGTCGGCCCACTGGTGCGGATAGCCGAACAGGCGGCAGTAGTGCGCATGGTTGCGCAGCACCGCCTCGTCCGCGCGCTGAAGAAGGCTGAGGCACAGGGGCATGAGTCACTCCAGGCAGCGGACCGCCGCGGGCGACGATGGCGTCGCGCTAGATGTCGAGCAAGCGGCGCGCATCGAGGTACCCGCGCGAACGCGTGAGCGCCTGCCAGTCGACGGGCTCGCCTTGCGGCAGCAGGCCGCGGCGCCGTGCCTCGCTGGCGCGCGCCTCGGCACCGGGCTGCCAGCGACCGGCGCGTTCGGCGGCTTCGAAGCCGTCGAGGAACTCGTCGAGCGGCCGGCCTTCGCCGATGCTCTGGTTGCATAGCAGTGCGAGATCGCAGCCGGCGCCCAGCGCGGCCAGCGCCGCGTCGGCGAAGCTCAGCAGTTCGCCGTCGATGTAGCGGCCGGCCTCCATGCTGAGGTCGTCGCTGAAGATGGCGCCGTCGAAGCCGAAGCGGCCGCGCAGGATATCGCGCAGCCAGCGCGGCGAGAAGCCCGCGGGCCGGCTGTCGACCTTCGGATAGATCACGTGCGCCGGCATGACCGCCGCCAGCGCACCGCCGAGCCAGTCGTAGGGCCGCGCGTCGTCGGCCAGGATGGCCTTGAGGCTGCGCTTGTCGACGGGAATCTCGACATGCGAGTCGGCATTGACCCAACCGTGTCCCGGAAAGTGCTTGCCGCAGTTGCGCATGCCCGCGAGCAGCATGCCGTGCATCAGGCTCTTGGCCAGCAGCGCGACCACGCGCGGATCGCGGTGGAAGCTGCGCGTGCCGATCACGGTGCTGCGGCCATGGTCGAGGTCGAGCACCGGCGCGAAGCTGAAGTCGACGCCGCAGGCGCGCAACTCGCCGGCCAGCACCTGGCCCGCCGCGGTCGCGACCTGGGTGGCCTGCATCGCGTCGCGCATCCAGAGCTCGCCCAGCGACTGCATCGTGGGCAGGTGGGTGAAGCCGTCGCTGCGAAAGCGCTGCACCCGCCCGCCCTCGTGATCGACGCAGATCAGCAGGTCGGGCCGGATCGCCTTGATCTCGGCATTGAGCGCCGTCATCTGCGCGCGGCTTTCCCAGTTGCGCGCGAAATGGATCACGCCGCCCACGCGCGGATGCGCCAGCCGGCGGCGGTCGGCATCGGTCAGCGCCGTGCCGGCCACGTCGACGACCAGCGGCGACAGAAGCAGTTCCTCGGTCTTCGCACTCATGGCGCGGGCCCATCCTTGCGTTCGACCACCACGAAGCTCGCGGCGTATTCGGTTTCGTCGGTGACGGTGACGTGGGCCGTGAGGTTCTGCGCCTCGAACCAGGTCTTGAGCTCGCCGTGCAGCACGATCACCGGCTTGCCGCTGCGCAGGTTGGCGATTTCGCACAGCCGCCAGCTCATGGGCATGCGCATGCCCATGCCGATGGCTTTGCTGAAGGCCTCCTTGGCCGAGAAGCGGGTGGCGAGGTAGCTGAGGCCGCGCTTGGGCCAGCGCTCGCTGCGGGCCTTCCAGACCGCGAATTCGGCGTCGCTGAGCACCCGGCGCGCGAAGCGCTCGCCCTGGCGCTCGAAGGTCGCGGCGATGCGGCGAACGTCGCAGATGTCGGTGCCGATGCCGTAGATCATGCGGCGGCGTGGGCCTCGGCGATGCAGCGCAGGTAGTCGCGCGTGGTCGCTGCATAGCCCAGCTCGAGCGCGTCGGCCACGAAGGCATGGCCGATCGAGACCTCCTGCACGCCGGGCACCGCCTTCAGGAAGGGCGTGAGGTTGTCGCGGCTCAGGTCGTGGCCGGCGTTCAGGCCCAGGCCGGTGGCGAGCGCGGCGCGCGCCGTGGCCGCGTAGCGTTCGAGCACCGCCTGCTCGTCGGGCGTGCCGCGCGAGGCCGCGAAGGACTCGGTGTAGAGCTCGACGCGGTCGGCGCCGACGGCCTTGGCCGCGGCCATCATCTCGGGGATCGGGTCCATGAACAGGCTGACGCGCACGCCCAGCGCCTTGGCTTCCGCGATCAGGGGGCGCAGGCGCTCGGCGTCGTCGGGGAAGGTCCAGCCATGGTCGCTGGTGGACTGGGTCTCGCTGTCGGGCACGAAGGTGGCCTGATGGGGACGCAGCTCGCGCACGAAGTCCATCAGGTTCTGGAACGGATTGCCCTCGATGTTGAACTCGATGCCGGGCCAGTCCTTGGCCAGCAGCGCCGACAGGTCATGCACGTCGTGCGTGCGGATGTGGCGCGCGTCGGGCCGCGGATGCACGGTGATGCCCTGGGCGCCGGCCTGCAGGCACAGGGTGGCGGCCTTCACCACGCTCGGAATGCCCAGGTGGCGCGTGTTGCGCACCAGCGCGACCTTGTTGAGATTGACCGACAGCGCGGTGGTGCCGGCCGAGGCAGAGGAAGTGCTCATAGTGCTTGGATATCTCTCATCAACTGCCGCGTACGCAGCGTGGACACGCCGCAATGGTAGTTGAGCAGCGCGCGCAGCTGGTTGCGCAGCGCGCTGTTGCTGCCGTTGCTCAGGGTCGCGACCAGCCGCAGC
>NZ_JBZAYE010001109.1:0-1368 GCF_058244205.1 Variovorax sp. 20P10.2.4 | reverse complement strand
GTCAACAGCGAGATCCCGCCGCAGATCAAAGCCGTGCCGGGCACGCCGCGCACCGCGCGCTGAGGCCCGGACGGCTGAATGCTTCGGTGTTCGCCGGGGCCGGAATGGCCCGCTGCGCACCCAGGTTAATGACTGAACGGTCGACCTGACATTGTTTCAATAGCGGAAACACCGTGTCTCTGAACCGGGTGTTTTCCCGAGGGGTTTCGCCTTGAAACTCGCCGCACAGGCGAGCCGATCCGTGCGCGCCTGGTGGCTAAACCCTCCGACGTACCGTATCAAGGACAACCGAAATGAAGACCTCGCACATCATCGCCGCCGCCGCACTGACCCTGTTTGCCGCCGTTGGCGCCCAAGCCGAAACCTATGAAGGCGTGACCCAGGCCGTCTCGAGCAAGAGCCGCGACGAAGTCAACACCGAAGCCGTGCGCGCCGCCGCTGCTCCGAACCAGAACGTGACCCGCGGCTCGCGCGGCCCGGAAACGGTCGCCGTGTCGAAGGACCGCGCCCTGGTCGAAGCCGAAGCGATCCGCACCGCTTCCGCTCCCGACCAGAACGTGACCTCGGGTTCGCGCGTGAACAGCAAGGTCATCTCGACCATGCAACACCCGCTCGACGCACGCGTCCAGGCCCAGCAAGGCTCCGGCGCCACCGCCAAGTAAGCTGTCGCACGGCATCGGGCGGCCTTCGGGCCGTTCGCATCCGGACGAAAAGAGCCGCGTGGAGCATCGCTCCACGCGGCTTTTTTTCATGCGCGCTGGTTCAGCGCGTGCGCGCGAGATAGCGCTTGCGCCAGAAGATCAGCACCAGCAGCACCGCGATCGCGAGCATCGAGCCCATGGCGATCCAGAAGCCGTCGGCCTTGTGGACCAGCGGGATGAACTCGAAGTTCATGCCGAAGATGCCGGCGATCAGGTTCAGCGGCAGGAACACGGCGGTGAGCACGGTCAGCACCCGCATGATGTCGTTGGCCCGGTGGCCCTGCACGCTGAAATGCATCTGCACCGCGGTCTCGGCGTTCTGCTCGAGCCGGCGCACGTGGTGCACCACGCGCTCGATGTGCTCGAGCACGTCGCGGCTGCGGATCATCACCAGCTCGCGCTCGCGCCCCTCGGCCGCGTCCTTGGGCGGCGGCAGGGTCTCGAGGTTGTCGAGCCAGTCCTGCATGGCGGCGCGCTGGTCCTCGCAGATCTCGTCGAGGTGGTGCAGCGACTGGCGCGACTCCATCAGCGCGCCCCAGTTGGTGAAGCGGCTGCGCGGATCGATGAGCTCGGCCTGCCAGTGGTCGAGCTGCTTGGTGAGCTCGCGCCGCAGGTCGAGGTAGCCGTCGACGATCTGGTTGATGACGCGCAGCATCAGGTCGGCCGG
>NZ_JBZAYE010001108.1:0-1369 GCF_058244205.1 Variovorax sp. 20P10.2.4 | reverse complement strand
GCCACGAAGGTGCCGCTGCCCACGCGCGAATGCACGTAGCCCTCGGCGCGCAGCTGCTCGTAGGCATGCAGCACGGTGTTGCGCGACATGCCGGTCTCGCGCGCCAGGTCGCGCGAGGCCGGCAGCGCGCTCGAGGGCGGCAGGCTGCCGTCGAGGATGGCGCCGCGCAGGCAGTCGTAGAGCTGGCGGTTGAGCGCGGCGCCGGCGGCGGGAGCGATGCGCTGCAGCACCAGGTCGGCGCAGATGGATTTCATGGCTTTTTGGATTGGCTCCATCCTGATTGCAGGAAGTGGATCTTTTTGATGGAGCCAATTGCGCATTCAATCAGAACTTCCGATCGACCTCCAGCCCTTTCCCGGACGCCTTCAGCCATGACCACCAACTCCGAACTCCAGACCCGCCGCCTCGCGGCCACGCCGCGCGGCGTGGGCGTGATGTGCGGCTTCTATGCCCAGCGCGCCGAGAACGCGACGCTGTGGGACATCGAAGGCCGCGAATACATCGACTTCGCCGCCGGCATCGCGGTGCTCAACACCGGCCACCGCCATCCGCGCCTGGTGGCCGCGATCCAGGAGCAGCTCGGGCGCTTCACGCACACGGCCTACCAGATCGTTCCCTACGAGAGCGTGGTGACGCTGGCCGAGCGCCTCAACGCGCTGGTGCCGATCTCCGGCCCGGTGAAGACGGCCTTCTTCACCACCGGCGCCGAGGCGCTCGAGAACGCGGTGAAGATCGCGCGCGCCCACACCGGCCGCGCCGGCGTGATCGCCTTCGGCGGCGGCTTCCATGGCCGCACGCTGATGGCGCTGGCCATGACCGGCAAGGTCGCGCCCTACAAGACCGGCTTCGGCCCGTTCCCGGCCGACGTGTTCCACGTGCCGTTCCCGAGCGCGCTGCAGGGCGTGAGCGCCGACGATTCGCTGGCCGCGATCGAGAAGCTGTTCAAGGCCGACATCGATCCCAAGCGCGTGGCCGCGATCGTGATCGAGCCGGTGCAGGGCGAGGGCGGCTTCAACGTCGCGCCCACCGCGCTGCTGCAGGGCCTGCGCCGCCTCTGCGACGCGCACGGCATCGTGCTGATCGCCGACGAGGTGCAGACCGGCTTCGCGCGCACCGGCCGGCTGTTCTCGATGCAGCACCACGGCGTCGAGCCCGACCTGATCACCATGGCCAAGAGCCTCGCGGGCGGCATGCCGCTGTCGGCCGTGGCCGGCCGCGCCGCCATCATGGATGCGCCGGCGCCCGGCGGCCTCGGCGGCACCTACGCGGGCAATCCGCTGGCGGTGGCCTCGGCGCACGCGGTGCTCGACGTGATCGCCGACGAGAAGCTCTGCGAACGCGCCGCCGCGCTGGGCGAGCGCCTGGTCGG
>NZ_JBZAYE010001107.1:0-1378 GCF_058244205.1 Variovorax sp. 20P10.2.4 | reverse complement strand
GAATGGCGCGACGCGCGGCTGCGCACGCTCGACGCGGTCGACACGCCCTACCGGCTGCACGTGCTCGATCCCGCGAGCCGCACGGCCGAGCAGTCCGACGTCTCGCTGGCCTGCGCCGCCGCGCGCAAGCTCGGCACGCCGGCCTATTCGCCGAGCCACTACGTGCCGCTGGGCGGCGGTGGCGGCATGGAGGTGATGGAGCTGTGCGTGCCGATGGACACCGGCGGCGGCTTCCTGGTGGCCAGCTACTCGCTGCGCGACACGCTGGCCGAACTGGTCGGCCCCACGCTCACGCGCGGCCAGGAGGTGGCCTTCACCGAGACCGACGGCACGCGCCTCGTGGCCATCGGCACCGCGCGCCGCGTCGGCACGCGCGTGTTCACCTCGCAGCAACTGATCGACCTGCCCGGCGCCGCGCTGATGCTGCGCGTGGACGGCTGGCGCTCCGCGCCCGACCTGTTCCCGAACGTGCTGACCGCGCTGGTCACGGCGATCTCGATCGCGCTGGTGTCGGTGCTGGTGCTGCTGGCGCGCGACACGCGGCGGCGGCTGCGCGCCGAGCGCGACCTCGCCGATTCGCTGGCCTTCCGCAAGGCGATGGAGGACTCGGTCATCACCGGCCTGCGCGCGCGCGACCTGCAGGGCCGCATCACCTACGTCAACCCGGCCTTCTGCGAGATGGTGGGCTTCAGCGCCGAGGAGCTGATGGCGCGCGAGGCCAACGACGCGCCCTACTGGCCGACCGAGCTCGCGCACGAGTACCAGCAGCGCCAGGCACGCCGGCTGGCCGGCGGCATGCCGCCGCGCGAGGGCTTCGAGTCGGTCTTCATGCGCAAGGACGGCACCCGCTTCCCGGTGCTGATCTTCGAGGCGCCGCTGCTCAACGCGCAGCGCGTGCAGACCGGCTGGATGAGCGCCTTCATCGACGTCAGCGAGCAGCGCCGCATCGAGGAGCTCTCGCGCGCCAGCCAGGAGCGGCTGCAGGCCAGCGCGCGGCTGGCCACCGTGGGCGAGATGGCCTCGCTGCTGAGCCACGAGCTCACGCAGCCGCTGGCCGCGATCGCCAGCTACGCCACCGGTTCGCTCAACATGCTCGGCCCCGACGCGCGCGGCGAGCAGGGCGAGGTGGCGATGGCGGTGCGCCGCATCGCCGAGCAGGCCGATCGCGCGGGCCAGGTGATCCGCAGCGTGCACGACTTCGTGCGGCGGCGCGACCGCACGCGCGAGGCGGTCGCGCCGCAGGCGCTGATCGATGCCGTGCTGCCGCTGGTGCGGCTGCAGGCGCGCAAGCTCGGCGTGATCATCGAGGTGGTGCTCGAGGACCGGCTGCCGGCCGCGATGTGCGACCGCACGCTGGTCGAGCAGGTGCTGCTGAACC
>NZ_JBZAYE010001106.1:0-1384 GCF_058244205.1 Variovorax sp. 20P10.2.4 | reverse complement strand
ATCGACGTGTCGGGCAGCGCGGGCGAGATCGACGTGCCGCGCCAGGGCTTCGCGCGCGATCGCGGTGCCGCGACACTCGCGCTGGCCAGCGATGGCGGCAGCATCGAGATCGAGGGCCATGCCCAGGTGCTGGGCACCCTGCGCGCCCGCGCGGGCGGTGCCGGTGCGCGCGGCGGCAGCCTGAAGCTCACCAGCGCCGGCGGCGCGGAATCGCCGGCCGACCAGCTCAAGTGGATCATGCTGCAGTTCGCGGGCGGCGAAGGCGTCGCCAAGTGGGAGGACGCGATCGGCATCGACTACAGCAGCTACTTCTCGACGGCCGCCGGCCCCTTCGTGTTCACGCGCGAGATGGTCGAGCTGTTCGAGGCCCTGCCCGACGCGGCCGACTTCCGGGTCGTGAACAAGGCGCCGGCCGCCGGCGGCGGCCCCGCCCTGCCCGATGCCACGGCCTTCTTCGCCGACGGCTACCTCGAGGAGATCCTCAACTTCGGCCCCGGCTTCGACCTGCGCGGCGTGTTCACGGGCGCCGCCAGCGCCAAGCCGCCCTCGGTGCTGCTGGCTTCGGCCGTCAACGAGGGCGGCTTCGACCAGTTCGCGATCCAGACGCCGAAGACGGTGCGCCTCGACGGCGTGCACCTCCAGTTCGGCCGCTCGATCGCCATCGGCGGCACGCTCGCGAACGCGGGCCGTGCCGATGCCAGCCTGCGGGCGCCGCGCATCGTGCTGTCGACGCTCCAGGTGACGCCCGGCAACGCGGCCGCCGAGCGCGCCGGCAGCCTGAACCTCGATGCCACGCTGATCGACATCGACGGCGGCGCCGCGATCCGCGGCTTCGCTGACACGGTGTTGACGGCGCGCGACCTGCGCATCGCCGACAACGTCGAGGCGCCCGGTGCCGTGCTCGACGTCGAGGGCCGTCTGCTGATGCAGGCGGCGCAGGTCTATCCGGCCACCGGCGCCAAGGCCACGATCCGCGCCACCGATGCGATCCGCATCGAGCGCAACGGCGAGGCCGAAACGCCGCTGTCGGCCGCCGGCAGCCTGACCCTCGAAGCGCCGCGCATCGCGCAGAACGGCGTGCTGCGCGCGCCCTTCGGCCAGATCGTGCTGAAGGCGGGCGAAAGCGTGACGCTGGGCGCGGGCAGCATCACCTCGGTGTCGGGCGACGGCCTGGTGCTGCCCTACGGCGCGCTGCGCAACAACGAGTTCTGGACCGACCCGACCCGGCCCCAGACCGAGGCCGCGGTCGACCTGAACGCGCCGCCCGAGAAGCGCATCACGCTCGACGCGCCGAGCGTGGAACTGGCGGCGGGCTCGGTGGTCGACGTGGCCGGCGGCGGCGACCTGCATGCGCGCGAGTTCGTGCCCGGCACCGGCGGCTCGC
>NZ_JBZAYE010001105.1:0-1389 GCF_058244205.1 Variovorax sp. 20P10.2.4 | reverse complement strand
GACGCCGATGCGCGCATCCTCTTCGCCGACGCGGGCGCGGCCGAGGTGATCGGCCCGGCGCAGCCCGGCGGCATCGCGCGCGTGGCGCTCGACGGCTCGGCCATCGGCCGATCGCTGGACGACTGGCTCGCACCCGAGGGCGCCACGCCCGAGCCCGCCGACGTGCAGCCCGGCACGGCCTTCAACATCATCTATTCCTCGGGCACCACGGGCGAGCCCAAGGGCATCGTGCAGGGCCACGGCATGCGCTGGGCCCATGTGCAGCGCGGCGCCAAGTACGAGTACGACAGCCACACCGTCACGCTGCTGTCGACGCCGCTGTACTCGAACACCACGCTGGTCGTGTTCTTCCCCACGCTGGCCTTCGGCGGTTGCGTGGTGCTGATGCCCAAGTTCGACGCGCTCGGCTACCTGCAGCTGGCCGAACGGCATCGCGTGACCCACACCATGCTGGTGCCGGTGCAGTACCAGCGGCTGATGGCGCATCCGCGCTTCGACGCGCACGACCTCTCGGCCTACCGCTTCAAGTTCAGCACCAGCGCGCCCTTCAATGCCGCGCTCAAGGCCGACGTGCTCGCGCGCTGGCCCGGCGGGCTGATCGAGTTCTACGGCATGACCGAGGGCGGCGGCACCTGCATCCTCGAGGCCCACCTGCATCCGACCAAGCTGCACACCGTGGGCCAGCCGGCACCGGGCAGCGACATCCGGCTGATCGACGAGGAAGGCCGCGAGCTGCCGGCCGGCGACACCGAGGTGGCCGGCGAGGTGGTCGGCCACTCGGCCGGCATGATGACCGGCTACCACCGCCAGCCCGAGAAGACGCGCGAGGCCGAGTGGTTCGACGCGACGGGCAAGCGCTTCATCCGCACCGGCGACGTGGGGCGCTTCGACGCCGACGGCTTCCTCACGCTGTTCGACCGCAAGAAGGACATGATCATCAGCGGCGGCTTCAATATCTACCCGAGCGACCTCGAGGCGGTGCTGCGCTGCCATGCGGCCGTGGCCGACGTGGCGGTGGTCGGCGTGCCCTCGGAGCAATGGGGCGAGACGCCGATGGCCTTCGTGGTGCGCCGCGAGGGCGATGCCACCGCTGCCGAGGCGCTGCTGCAGTGGGCCAATGCCCAGGTCGGCAAGACGCAGCGGCTCGCGGGCCTGGCGCTGATCGACGAGCTGCCGCGCAGCGCGATCGGCAAGGTGCTCAAGCGCGAGCTGCGAGAACGCGTCCGCGGCTGACGCGCCGCGACCCGAAGACCGGGCAGGATCGCGGCAGATGAAATCCCTGCGCGGTCAACTGGTCTTCTTCTGGGTGCTGCTGCTCGGCATGTGCGCCGCGCTCGCGGTCGTGATGTTCACGCTCTACCGCAGCAGCGCGGGCGCCCAGGTGGCGGC
>NZ_JBZAYE010001104.1:0-1394 GCF_058244205.1 Variovorax sp. 20P10.2.4 | reverse complement strand
GCCGCCTGGGCACCGTTCACCGGTGCGATCGACGAAGTGCGCCTGTCGAAGGTCGCTCGCGGCGATGCGCTGCTGCTGGCCGACGCCGTCTCGCAAGGCGCCGAATCGCGCCTCACGGCCTTCGGTGCCGACGAGCAGCAGGCCGGCAAGAGCCACTTCGGCTTCATCCTGGCCGCGATGCCGCTGGACGCCTGGATCGTCGTCGGCCTGCTGGGCCTGATGATGGTGCTGTCGTGGGCCATCATGATCGGCAAGGGCCGCAGCTACGGCGCCACCTCGCGCGCCAATGCCCGCTTCATCGAGCACTTCCGCGAAGCCGCCGGCGCCCCGCTGGACCGCCTCGCGATCAGCAACACCGTGTCGCAGGAAGTCCGCAACGACTCCTCGCTGTGGCGCCTCTACCAGGTGGCGATCGAAGAGATGCGCCGTCGCCACGAACGCGGCTATGACCTGAGCGCCGTGTCGAGCGCGACCATCGGCGCCATCCGCGCCGCCATGGACGGCGTGATGGTGCGCGAGACCGAGCGCATGTCCAAGCGCATGAACTGGCTCTCGACCACCATCGAAGGCGCGCCCTACGTCGGCCTGTTCGGCACCGTGATCGGCATCATGCTGGTGTTCGTGGTGGCGGCGATGGCCGGTGCCGTGGACATCAACTCGGTGGCACCGGGCATGGCGGCCGCGCTGCTGTGTACCGCCGCCGGCCTGGGCGTCGCGATTCCCGCGCTGTTCGGCTACAACTGGCTGGCCTCGCGCTCGGACGCCATCGGCGCCGACATGGCGGTGTTCGTCGACGAGTTCGTGACGCGCCTGGCCGAAGAGCAGGGCGAGGGCAGGTCGGTGCCCGCGGCCGTCGCGGCCCAGGGCGGCGCGCGCCGCACGGCCGACGACAACGCGGCACGTGGCGGCTGGACCTCGCCGGCACAGGTTCCGGCCTGAGGCGACGCACATGCCCAACGCAGCCAAGTTCGCCGTGCGCAAGCGCACCGGCGGCATCAACATCACGCCGTTCGTGGACGTGCTGCTGGTCGTGCTGGTGATCTTCATCCTCACCAGCAACGCCAGCATCCCGGGCATCAAGGTCGACCTGCCGAAGGCCAGTTCCTCGGTGGCGCTGGAGAAGCCCAAGACCAAGGCCATCACGATCGACAACGCGGGCAACGTGTTCCTCGACGCCTACCCGGTCTCGCTGCCGGAGCTCGAGGAGCGCCTGCGCACCGAGAAGGCCCTGTCGCCCGACTTCCCCGTCATCGTGCGTGGCGATTCGAGCGTGCAGTACGCCAAGGTGGTCGACGTGCTGGACCTGCTGCGCCGCATCGAGCTGAACCAGATCGGCCTCGTGACCGGCAAGCAGAAGTGAGGACCGGCGCGTGAAACCTCGCGATCCGACTTTC
>NZ_JBZAYE010001103.1:0-1396 GCF_058244205.1 Variovorax sp. 20P10.2.4 | reverse complement strand
GCGCCGCTACCCGGGCCTGCAGCATTGCAGCCTGCTGTTCGAGCATGCGTGGTACGCGGCCCATGCGGGCGACCTGAAGGCGGCCGAGCGCTCGCTGGTCACGCTGCGCGAGGCGCTGCCGCAGCTGGTGCCCAGCGACCGCGCCTACTTCGCCGAGTCGTGGAACGACGGCCTGCCGACGGAGCTGGTGCTCGAGGCGAAGCCGCCGCGAAGGCCGGCGGCGCGGCCGAGGAAGGCCGCGCGCTGAAGCGGCCTCAGCCGCGCGCCGCGATGCAGTCGATCTCGATGTCGAAGGGCCCGAACCAGGCCGGCACGCAGACGAAGATGCGCGCGGGCGGCGACTCGGGGAAGTAGCGCGCATAGACCGCGTTGACCGCGGCGAACTTTTCCACCGAGGTGCAGTACACGTTGCACTTGAGCGCATTCGCGAGCGACGAGCCCGCGGTCTCCAGGCACAGCTTCAGCTGTTCGAGCACCAGTTCGGCCTGCCGCTCGACCGAGGCGCCGACCGCCACCTGCCCGGTCTCGGGATCGAAGGGCGGCAGGCCCGAGACATAGACGGTGTCGCCATGGCGCGTGACGATGGAGGCCGGTGCCTTCCAGCGATCGAGCCAGGTGGAGAGGGGTTCGACACGGATGACTTCGCGCGCGGGCATGGGGGTCCTTCTGTTGCGGTGGATGACGATGGCCGCGATGGTGCGGCCTTCGTCCCCCGCACGCTTCGTCCCGCGACGAAGCGTTCAGCCGCCCGTGCCCGCACCCATGCCCAGTGCCAGCCGCACGCGCTCGCGCAACACCGGCAGCACCTCGCTCTCGAACCACGGATGGCGCTGCTGCCAGCCGGTGTTGCGCGGCGAGGGATGCGGCAGCGGGATGACGCGCGGCGCGAATTCCGCGAAGGCGCGCACGGTCTCGGTCACGCCGTCGCGCGCCCGGCTGCCCAGGTGGCGGCGCTGCGCGTACTGGCCGATCAGCAGCGTGAGCTCGACGCGCGGCATCTGCGCCAGCAGCCGCTCGTGCCACAGCGGCGCGCACTCCTTGCGCGGCGGCAGGTCGCCGCTGGTGCCGCGGCCCGGGTAGCAGAAGCCCATGGGCACGAGCGCGATGCGCGAGGCGTCGTAGAACAGTTCGCGCTCCACGCCGAGCCAGCGCCGCAGTTGGTCGCCGCTGCGGTCGTCCCAGGGCACGCCCGTGCGGTGCACCGTCATGCTCGGGGCCTGGCCGACGATCAGGAGCCGCGCCTCCGCGCCGGCCTGCACCACGGGGCGCGGGCCCAGCGGCAGATGCACCTCGCAGACGCGGCAGGCGCGGATCTCGGCGAGCAGCGGCTCCACGTGCTTCAGCGGCCGAAGGGCTTGAAGAAGGCGTTGAGCTCGGCCCCGGGCGCGGCGTCGGC
>NZ_JBZAYE010001102.1:0-1398 GCF_058244205.1 Variovorax sp. 20P10.2.4 | reverse complement strand
GTCCGGTTGCCGGCGGCCGATCCCGTCGTATTCAGGGGCGCCGAGAACTTCGATACCGCAGGCACCGGTGCCGCTCCGATGCTCTACCCCGCGCCGAGCGCGGCCGGCCTGCTGGCGGTGGTGCTCGTGCATGGCCTGATGAACGAGTCCGCCAAGAGCGCGCAGAAGGCCAAGCTCCAGGAGCAGGCCGACCAGGTGCTGGTGCCTTATCGCAAGCTGCTGGCCGCCTACACGCACGCCGAACTGGCGCAGGGCGCGCCGGCGCCCGCGAGTGTCGACGGCCAGGCCTGGCAGGTCGACAGCGCGCCCGTGTTCTCGTTGACGCAGGACCAGCAGGCGCTGGTGCTCGACAACGTCGTGAGCGTGCGGCGCGCGGGCTCGGCTGGCGCCGCGGCGTACGAGAGCGTGGTCCGGATCGTCTCGGCGCCGACGGCCGAAGCGGACCCGGTGGCCTACTGGAGCAAGGACAACGGCGCCGCGTTCCGCGCGGTCGCCGGCGCATTGATGCGCGAGTCGATCGAGCTCGCCGTGTCGATGGCCGACAAGACGATGCCCGCCGGCGCCGCGACGCAGAAGACCTTCCGCTATTTCGAGGGCGGCACGGAACGGGTCGAACGCGCATCGCTGGTGTTCGAGCGGTGCGCGCGCCGGGTCTTGCTCACGCTAAGGGAGACCCTGATGTCGGTGCCGCTCGCGGCGGGCGCGGATGCCTGCGCGGCCATAACCGCGAAGGCCGGGTAAAGTGGCTGCCCTGGTCTCCAGCCACGGGCATCCATGATTTCTTCCTCCGCTGGCAGTGCCGCGATCGCGCCGACCTGGCGGCGCGCGTTGCGGGATCGCTGCCGTACGCTGCTGCCGCTCAAGCTGATCGGCAACACCCTCGCCACCATCGGCTTCTTCCCGCTGTACTTCTGGGTCATGCGGCATTCGGGCGAGGCCTGGGTGCTGCCGCTTACGCCGATCGACCGGCTCGTCGCCTTCTGGCCCGCGCTGCTGCCGGTGTACCTGTCGCTGTGGCTCTACATCGCGCTGCCGGTACTGTTCTCGCGCGACCGGCGCGAGCTGTTCGCGTTCTCGCTGGCCTGCGCGCTGATGACGAGCATCGCGCTCGTCGTGTTCTGGTTCATGCCCACGGCGATTCCCAACTTCACCATCGACACCAGTCCCGGCACCACGCTGCACTTCCTCAAGACCAAGGACTCGGCGGGCAATGCGTTTCCTTCGCTGCACGTCTCGTTCTCGGTGTTCGCCTGCGTGGTGCTCGCACGCCAGCTGCGCGACGCGGGCGCGCCCGCCTGGCTGCGCGGCCTCAACCTCGCGTGGGCGGCGGGCATCGTCTACTCGACCATGGCGGTGCGCCAGCACGTGCTGATCGACGTGGGCGGCGGCTTCGTGCTG
>NZ_JBZAYE010001101.1:0-1409 GCF_058244205.1 Variovorax sp. 20P10.2.4 | reverse complement strand
GGGCGCAGGCGTGCTGCGCCTGGGCTACATCGGTCCGGGCAAGAAGCCCGCGGCCGCCACCGGTTGGGCGCTGCGCCAGGGTCTCTTGCAGCGCGAGCTCGCGCCGCTGGGCTTCAAGGAGGTGGTCACGCGCAACTTCCCGAACGGACCCGACCTCAACGAAGCCTTCATCTCGGGCGTGCTCGACGTCGGCATCTACGGTGACACGCCCGCCGTGGTCGCGCGCTCGCGCGGCCTCGATGCGCGGCTGATCGGCTTCGACACCGTGGGCATGAACGTCTGGCTGCTCACGCCGCGCGACGGCGTGCGCAGCGTGCGCGAGCTCGAGGGCCAGGCCATCGGCGTGGCGCGCGGTTCCTACATGCACCGCTATGTGCTGGGCCTGCTCAAGGAGCACGGCCTGCAGAAGTCGGTGAAGGTGATCCACATGTTCCCGCGCGACGGCGAAGCCGCGCTCGACCAGCGCTCGATCGCCGCCTTCGCGGCCCAGATCGACGTCGGGCCGCTGCTCGCATCGCGCGGCTACCCCGTGATCGACGAGGCCGACCGCCATCCCACCCTGCGCGGCACCTCGGTGATCGTCGCCTCGTCGAAGCTGCTCGCCACCGCGCCCGGCCTGCCGGCCGCCTGGACCCGCGCGCGCCGCGCCGCCATCGCCGAGATGCGCGCCGACAGCGCGGCCTACTACGCCTTCCATGCCGAGGTCAGCGGCTTCCCGCTCGATGCGGTCAAGGCCTCGCATCCGCTGAGCCAGTATCCCGAGGCGGCCTATCCGGCCGAGGGGCTGGGGCTGATCGAGGAGGTGAAGAAGTTCCTGCTGGCGGAGAAGCTGGTGACGCAGGACTTCGCGTTGGGGCAGTGGCAGTGGGCGGGTGAGGGTTAGAAGGCGGGCAGCCGAACGCAGAAGCCGCGAAGGTTTCGCAGAAGTCGCAGAAGGAAATCCACAAATGGCTTTTTCTTCTGCGACTTCTGCGCTGCTTTGGTCTTCCTTCTGCGTTCGGCTGTCCGCTTTCCGTTCCACTCACGAGTGGCAGACCAACCCATCCTTGAGCAAGGTGATCTCGAACTGCAGATTCCCCGCACGCGCCCCCCGCGCCTGCGCGAGCGTGCCATCGGCGCGCCAGCGCCGCAGCGCGGCCGCGATGTAGTCGCGCGACGCCGTGTCGCCCGCCGCGAGCCGCACGGCCGCGTCGGCCGGGGCGCGCAGGTCCTGCGCGACCGGCTTGTAGAAGCGCCATTCCTCGTTGCCCATCAGCCGCTCGAGCACCTGCGCGTCTTCGGCCAGTGCCGCGCATTCGCCGGCCATGAAGGCCGAGGCCGCGTGCACCGCCGAGGGATAGTTGCGTGGCTGCGCGCCATAGCGCAGCGCCACCGCGCCCGCATAGCCCGAGCCTTCGCCGACGCAGACC
>NZ_JBZAYE010001100.1:0-1410 GCF_058244205.1 Variovorax sp. 20P10.2.4 | reverse complement strand
GCGCATGCCTGGCTGCGCGAGATGGTGGCCGCGGCGGCCAGGGCGGCCGGCGGCGAGGGCTGATCAGAAGTCGTCGAGCTTGAGCTTGCCCAGCCGCGCCACGATCAGGTCGTGCAGCGTCTGCGCCGCCACCGACAGGCTGCCCTCGCTGCGCTGCACCAGGTAGACCGTGCGCGTGAGCGCGGGCAGCGGCAGCGGCCGCGTCACCAGCGTCTCGCGCCGGAAGTGGAACAGCGTGAGCGCCGGCACCACGCTGATGCCGAGCCCGGCCTCGACCAGCCCCATCACCGTGGCCAGGTGCTCGACCTCGAACACCGCGTTGAGCCGCAGCGGATGCAGCGCCACGTCGAGCGCCTGCCGCACGCTGCTGTTGCGCGCCATCTGGATGAAGGGCCAGGGCGCGAGCTTCTTGGCCGTGAGCCGGGTCTCGCGCGCGAGCGGATGGTCGGTGCGGCACACCAGGTGGAAGCGGTCGGCGCACAGCCGCTGGCCGCGCAGGTCGCTGTAGGCCGCCTCGCCCGCGCCCGAGGCCGCGAGCGCGAAGTCGGCCTGGCCGCTGCGCACCAGCGCGATGCAGGCGTCGGACAGCGCATCGTCGAGGTCGATGCGGATGCCGGGCCAGGCCTGCATGAACTCGGCGAACACGCTCGGCAGCCAGCCCGCGGCCAGCGAGGGCAGGGCCGCCACGCGCACCCGGCCCTTGCGGCGCTCCACGTGGTCGGCCAGGTCGGCCATGGCGCCGCCCATGTCGTCGAGCAGGCGGCGCGCCGAGCCCTCGAACAGCCGGCCCTCGGGCGTGAGCTGCACGCTGCGCGTGTCGCGGTCGAACAGCCGCGTGCCCACCGCGTCCTCGAGCGTGCGGATCAGCGCGCTGAAGGCCGGCTGCGACAGGTGGCTGGCCTGCGCCGCGCGCGTGAAGCTGCGCAGCTCGGCCAGCGCGAGGAAGGCGCGCAGCTGGCGGGTCGAGAGATCGGGTGTCTTGCGCGCGGCGGTGCTGCTGGTGCTCATCGCTTGTCTCCGGGGCTCGGTCGTTGTTATTCGAAATCCAGATCAATCGATCTGAACTTTCGATTTTACGGATCAGGTACGGGTGCCTACAGTCGCCGGCCATGGACTCCCCCGCATCGCCGCCCCTCCTGATCGGATGCGCCGCCGGTTTCTCCGGCGACCGCACCGACGCCGCCGGACCGGTGGTCGACACCCTGATCGCGCGCCTGCGCCACGGCCCCGCCGGGCAGCGCGCCTTCCTGATCTTCGAGACGCTGGCCGAGCGCACCCTCGCGCTGGCCCAACTGCGCCGGCGCGCCGACCCCGAGGCCGGCTACGAACCGCTGCTCGACGCCATGCTGCGCCCCGTGCTCGCGCGCTGCCTCGCCCACGGCATCCGCATCGTCAGCAACTTCGGCGCCG
>NZ_JBZAYE010000110.1:0-16734 GCF_058244205.1 Variovorax sp. 20P10.2.4 | reverse complement strand
CAGCGCGGCACGCCGGTGCTGCGGCGCGAGGACGACGTCTACACCAGCCACATCCATGCCGACGACCTCGCGCGCGCCTGCATCGCGGCGCTGTTCCGCGGCCGACCGCAGCGCATCGTGCATGCCTCGGACGACACCGAGCTGCGCATGGGCGACTACATCGACCTCGCGGCCGACCTCTACGGCATGCCGCGCCCGCCACGGGTGGCGCGCGAGGAGGCCGAGCGTCAGCTGCCGTTGCAACTGCTGAGCTTCATGGGCGAATCGCGCCGGCTCGACAACACGCGGCTCAAGCGCGAGCTGCGCGTGCGGCTTGCGCATCCGACGGTGCATACCGGGCTGCGCGAGGAAGGCTGAAGGGGGGCGGAGTCCGCGAAGGACGCCGGAAAAGAAGGAGCCGTGTGTGGTGCCCGGGGCCGGAATCGAACCGGCACGCCTTGCGGCGGGGGATTTTGAGTCCCCTGCGTCTACCAATTTCACCACCCGGGCACGGCAGGAAGGAAGCCCAAAATTATGGCACAGTGGAATGATGAACCGTCCAAAAGCTCCTTCTTTCGTATATCCGCTACCCTCCGGGGCGGAATCCAGCGCCTCCCGCGCGGCAGACCGGACGCAGTCATGACCCACAAGTACCCCACCATCGAAGACGCCATCGGCCGCACGCCGCTGGTCGCGCTGCAGCGCATCAACGCCGAAGAGAACGCACGGCGCAACAACGTGATCCTCGGCAAGCTCGAGGGCAACAATCCCGCCGGCTCGGTCAAGGACCGCCCGGCGCTCTCGATGATCAAGCGCGCCGAGGAGCGCGGCGAGATCAAGCCCGGCGACACGCTGATCGAGGCCACCTCGGGCAACACCGGCATCGCGCTCGCGATGGCCGCGGCCATCAAGGGCTACCACATGGTCCTGATCATGCCGGAGGACCTCTCGATCGAACGCGCCCAGACCATGAAGGCCTTCGGCGCCGAGCTCGTGCTCACGCCCAAGAGCGGCGGCATGGAATACGCGCGCGACCTCGCCGAGCAGATGGTGGCGCAGGGCAAGGGCCGCGTGCTCGACCAGTTCGCCAACCCCGACAACCCGCGCATCCACTACGAGACCACCGGCCCCGAGATCTGGGCCGACACGCAGGGCAAGGTCACGCACTTCGTGAGCGCCATGGGCACCACCGGCACCATCACCGGCGTGTCGCGCTTCCTGAAGGAAAAGAATCCCGCGATCCGCATCGTCGGCGCGCAGCCGGCCGAAGGCTCGCGCATCCCCGGCATCCGCAAGTGGCCGGCCGAATACCTGCCGAAGATCTTCGACCCGAGCCGCGTCGACGAGGAGATCAACGTGAGCCAGGACGATGCCGAGGAGATGTGCCGTCGCCTCGCGCGTGAAGAGGGCATCTTCGGCGGCATCTCGGCCGCCGGCGCGCTGTGGGCGGCGCTGCAGGTCGCCAACACGGTCGAGAACGCCACCATCGTGTTCGTGGTCTGCGACCGCGGCGACCGCTACCTGTCGACCGGCGTCTTCCCCGCCTGATGCCAGCACCGCGGTGCGCCACGCGGCGCGCCGGCGGTTCCCCGGAACGAGACAAGAAAGAACAAGAGCCACCCCATGCCCCATCCCAAGTTCTGCCAGGTCTGCGCCACGCCGCTCGAATGGATCGCGCTGATGGAAGACGGCGGTCCCAAGGAGCGCCTGCGCTGCCCCAACTGCGGCCATACGCACTGGAACAATCCGACGCCGGTGCTCGCCGCCATCGTCGAATACCGCGGCCAGGTGCTGCTGGCGCGCAATGCGGCCTGGCCCGGCAAGATGTTCGCGCTGATCACCGGCTTCATGGAGGCCGCCGAGACGCCCGAGGAAGGCATCGCGCGCGAGGTCAAGGAAGAGACCAACCTCGACGTCAGCGCCACCAAGATCGTCGGCGCCTACGACTTCCAGCGCATGAACCAGGTCATCATCGCCTACCACGTGGTGGCCGACGGCGAGGTCAAGCTCTCGCCCGAGCTGGTCGACTACCGCCTCTACGACCTGCCCGACCTCAAGTGCTGGCCCGCCGGCACCGGCTATGCGCTGGCCGACTGGTTGCGCACGCGCGGCCACGAGCCGGTGTTCTTCACCGCGGCCGAGAACGAGGAACGCCGCCGCGGCCTGAACCTGCCGCCCGAGCCGCCCGTCGGCAAGGGAGCCTGAGCATGGACGTCGACCGCGAAATCGACACCCGCGGGCTCAACTGCCCGCTGCCCATCCTCAAGGCCAAGAAGTCGCTCAACGACATGGCCAGCGGCCAGCTGCTGCGCGTGGTCTCGACCGACCCTGGCTCGGTGCGCGACTTCCAGGCCTTCGCGCGCCAGACCGGCAATGCGCTGATGGAGCAGCAGACGGTCGGCACCGACTTCATCCATGTGCTGAAGCGGCGCTGAGGCCGCCGCGACACGGCATCGAAAAGCAAAAAGGCCGGGAATCGCTTCCCGGCCTTTTGATTTGGGGTGACCCCGTTCAGAGCTTCAGGCTCTTGAGATAGTCGCGGAACTGGGCACCCACCTCGGGGTGTGCCAGCGCGAGTTCGACGCTGGCCTGCAGGAAGCCTTCCTTGCTGCCGCAGTCGTAGCGCACGCCCTTGTACGAATAGGCGTAGACCGATTCCTTCTTCATCAGCGCGGCGATGCCGTCGGTGAGCTGGATCTCGCCGCCCGCGCCCTTGGGCTGCTCGCGGATCTCGGCGAACACGCCGGGCGTGAGGATGTAGCGGCCGGCCACGCCCAGGCGCGAGGGGGCGTCCTCGGGCTTCGGCTTCTCGACCATGCGGTTGACCTTCACCAGGCCGTCCTCGACGGCGTCGCCGGCCACGATGCCGTAGCGCTTCACGTGCTCGAGCGGCACTTCCTGCACCGCCAGCAGCGAGCCGCCGAGGCGCGCGAAGGCCGCGGTCATCTGGGCCAGCACCGGCTCACCGCCCGTGGGGCCGACCATCAGGTCGTCGGCCAGCAGCACGGCGAAGGGCTCGTTGCCCACCAGGTGCTCGGCGCATAGCACCGCGTGGCCCAGGCCCAGCATGCGCGGCTGGCGCACGTAGGAGCAGGTCATGTCGTCGGGCATCACCGAGCGCGCGATGTTCAGCAGTGCATCCTTGCCGCTGGCCTCGAGCTGGCTCTCGAGCTCGTAGGCGGTGTCGTAGTGGTCCTCGATCGCGCGCTTGTTGCGGCCGGTCACGAAGATCATGTCGCGGATGCCCGCGGCATAGGCTTCCTCGACGGCGTACTGGATCAGGGGCTTGTCGACCACCGGCAGCATTTCCTTGGGCTGGGCCTTGGTGGCCGGCAGGAAACGGGTGCCGAAGCCTGCAACGGGAAATACGGCCTTGCGGATGCGCGTCGGGGAGGTGGACATGGGCAATTCGGTGTCGGTTCGTTCAGGAAGAAGGAAGGAGTGAGGGCCGCGGGGGCCGTCCGGAACTGCGGCGGCGGAACCGGTCCGCCGCCTGGCCGATTCTGCATCGGCCACCCATCCTACCGGCCTGCGGACAAGCCCGTATGTCAGCCGAGGCGCACAAGCTGGTCGCGCAGGCGCTCCAGCGTGGCCGTGAAGTCGGCCAGGCGCTTGCGCTCCTGCTCGATCACGGCCGGCGGCGCCTTGGCCACGAAGGCCTCGTTGCCGAGCTTGCCGTTGACCTTGGCGATCTCGCCCTCGATGCGGGCGATTTCCTTGCCGATGCGCGCGCGCTCGGCCACCTTGTCGATCTCCATGTGCAGGCACAGGCGGGCATTGCCGACCACGGCCACCGGCGCGGCTTCGGCGGCCGCGGCCCAGGCGGCCTCGTCGTCGAACACGCGCACTTCCTTGAGCTTGGCGAGCGCCTGCAGCACCGGCGCGGTCTCGCGCAGGAAGGCCGCGCCCTCGGCGTCGTCGGCCACGGCATAGAGCGGCAGCCGCAGCGCGGGCGAGACGTTCATCTCGCCGCGCAGGGTGCGGCAGCCGTCCACCAGCGCCTTGAGCCGCGCCACGTAGGCCTCGGCGGCCTCGTCGATGCGCTCGGGCTGGCTGAGCGGATAGGCCGCCACCATCACCGATTCGCCCGTGCGGCCCGCCACCGGCGCGACCTTCTGCCACAGCTCTTCCGTGATGAACGGGATCACCGGGTGCGCGAGGCGCAGCAGGGTTTCGAGCGTGCGGATCAGCGTGCGGCGGGTGGCGCGCTTCTGGGCGTCGTCGCCGGTCTGGATCTGCACCTTGGCGATCTCGAGGTACCAGTCGCAGAACTCGTCCCAGGCGAACTGGTAGATCGCGTTGGCGACGTTGTCGAGCCGGTACTCCTCGAAGCCCTTTGCGACCTCGGCCTCGACGCGCTGCAGCTGCGAGACGATCCAGTAGTCGGCGCGGCTGAACTTCAGGTAGCCGTGCGCGGGACCGCCGACCTTGCACTCTTCCTTCGTGTGCTCCTTGAGGCCGCAGTCCTGGCCCTCGCAGTTCATCAGCACGAAGCGGGTGGCGTTCCAGAGCTTGTTGCAGAAGTTGCGGTAGCCCTCGCAGCGCTTGCTGTCGAAGTTGATGCTGCGGCCCAGCGAGGCCAGCGAGGCGAAGGTGAAGCGCAGCGCGTCGGCGCCGAAGGCCGGGATGCCCTCGGGGAATTCCTTCTGCGTGTTCTTGCGCACCGCGGGCGCGGTCTCGGGCTTGCGCAGGCCCTGTGTGCGCTTGTCGAGCAGCTCGGGCAGCTCGATGCCGTCGATCAGGTCGACCGGGTCGAGCACGTTGCCCTCGGACTTGCTCATCTTCTTGCCCTGCGCATCGCGCACCAGGCCGTGGATGTAGACGTCCTTGAACGGCACGCGGCCCGTGAAGTGCTTGGTCATCATGATCATCCGGGCGACCCAGAAGAAGATGATGTCGTAGCCCGTGACCAGCACGCTCGAGGGCAGGTAGAGGTTGTAGTCGCTCGTGGGCTCGGTGCCCTGGTTCGGCCAGCCCAGCGTCGAGAACGGGAACAGGGCCGCGGAGAACCAGGTGTCGAGCACGTCCTCCTCGCGGCGCAGCGTCTTGCCGGGCGCCTGCGCCTGGGCTTCCTCCTCGCTGCGCGCGACGTAGACCTTGCCTTCGTCGTCGTACCAGGCCGGGATCTGGTGGCCCCACCAGAGCTGGCGCGAGATGGTCCAGTCCTGGATGTTCTCCATCCAGTGGTTGTAGGTGTTGATCCAGTTCTCGGGCACGAAGCGCACCTCGCCCGAGCGCACCACGTCGATCGCCTTCTGCGCGATCGACTGGCCGTCGGCGCCGGGCTTGGTCATGGCCACGTACCACTGGTCGGTCAGCATCGGCTCGACGATGGCGCCGGTGCGCGCGCAGCGCGGCACCATCAGCTTGTGCTTCTTGGTCTCGACCAGCAGGCCCAGCGCGTCGAGATCGGCCACCACGGCCTTGCGCGCCACGAAGCGGTCGAGGCCGCGGTACTTCTCGGGCGCGTTGTCGTTGACGGTCGCGTCGAGCGTGAGGATGCCGATGGTCTCGAGCTGGTGGCGCTGGCCCACCGCATAGTCGTTGTAGTCGTGCGCGGGCGTGACCTTCACCACGCCGGTGCCGAAGGCCTTGTCGACGTAGTCGTCGGCGATCACCGGGATCAGCCGGTCGACCAGCGGCAGACGCACCTGCTTGCCGATCAGCGCCTTGTAGCGTTCGTCTTCCGGGTGGACCATCACGGCCGTGTCGCCGAGCATGGTCTCGGGCCGGGTGGTGGCCACCGTGAGCGTGCCCGAGCCGTCTGCCAGCGGGTAGGCGATGTGCCAGAGCCAGCCGTCCTCTTCCTCGCTCTCGACCTCGAGGTCGCTCACGGCGGTCTTGAGCGTCGGGTCCCAGTTCACCAGGCGCTTGCCGCGGTAGATCAGGCCCTCTTCATAGAGCTTGACGAAGGTGTCCATCACCACGGGCGAGAGCTTCTCGTCCATGGTGAAGTATTCGCGGCTCCAGTCGACGGTGTCGCCCATGCGGCGCATCTGCTGGGTGATGGTGTTGCCGCTGCGTTCCTTCCACTCCCAGACCTTGGCGATGAAGTTCTTGCGCGCTTCCTGCGGCGTCGGGCCCATCTCGTGGCGGCTGATGTTCTGCGCCTGCAGCTGGCGCTCGACCACGATCTGGGTCGCGATGCCCGCATGGTCGGTGCCCGGCAGCCACAGCGTGTTGTCGCCCTTCATGCGGTGGTAGCGCGTGAGGCTGTCCATGATCGTCTGGTTGAACGCATGGCCCATGTGCAGCGTGCCCGTCACGTTGGGCGGCGGCAGCTGGATCGAGAACGCGCCAGCGTCGGCCTTCGGCTTCCCGGTGCCGCGCCAGCCCGCGTGCGCGTAGCCGCGCTTTTCCCATTCGGGACCCCAGTGCGCCTCGAGGGCCGCGGGTTCGAACGATTTGGAAAGGCTCTCGAGGCCGGGTTGGGCGGTGGGTGTGGTGGGTTCGCTCATGGGGGCTTGGGGCAATGCGGCCATGGCGCCGGTACGCAGGTCGTACGGGCCGCGGGCCGCGCGGGGCAGGGAAGGCCGACGATTTTACCGGCGCGGCGAGGGGCGGTCGTGCCAACAGATAATTCCGCGATGCTGTTCCTGCTCTCTCCCGCCAAGTCGCTCGACTACGACACCCCGGTCCCCGCCGAAGTCCCCGCCACCCAACCCCATTTCGAGAGCCCGAAGGGCCCCTCGGTCGAACTGATCAAGCTGCTGCGCGAGAAGTCGCCGCAGCAGATCTCCGAGCTGATGCGCCTGTCGGACAAGCTCTCCGCGCTCAACGTGGCGCGCTATGCCGCCTGGCGCCCCAAGAGCACGGAGCAGAACGCCCGCCAGGCCGCCTTCGCCTTCGACGGCGATGTCTACGGCGGCCTCGACGCGCGCTCGCTCACGCCCGCGCAACTGGACTGGGCGCAGGACCACGTCTGCATCCTCAGCGGCCTGTACGGCGTGCTGCGCCCGCTCGACCGGCTGCAGCCCTACCGGCTCGAGATGGGCACCGCGCTGGCCAACCGGCACGGCAAGGACCTCTATGCCTTCTGGGGCGCGCGCATTGCCGAGCACCTCAACGAGCGGCTGGCGGCCGACCGCACGCCGGTGGTGATCAACGCCGCCTCGCAGGAGTACTTCCGCGCCGTCGACACCAAGGCACTGAAGGCGCGTGTGGTCGAATGCGTGTTCGAGGAGTGGAAGGGCGACCGCTATAAGGTCATCAGCTTCTTCGCCAAGCGCGCGCGCGGCCTGCTGGCGCGCTGGGCCGTGCTGCACCGCGTGGCCACGCCCAAGGCGCTGGAAAAATTCGATCTCGAGGGTTATGGTTTCGACGCCCAGGTGTCCACAGCCGAACGGCTGGTCTTCAGGAGAAAACTCGTATGAATGATGTGAGGGAAGCAGGCGAGGCAACCGGAGCGCGCGCATGACGCAGGCCGTGAGTCCCGAACTGCGCGACTGGCTGGTGAGCCAGCTCGCGGCCGGCCATTCGGTGCCCGCGCTGCGCGCCTCGATGCGCGCGGCCGGCTGGCACGATGCCGCCACCGACATCGCGCTGGCCCAGCTCGAGGCCGGCTTTCCCGAGTCCAAAGCCGCGTCGGCGCTGCCGCCGCGCACCTCGATGCCGGGCCCCGACCTCGAGGGCTCGCCGCTGTACATCGATGCCGGCGACCGCCGCGTGCAGGTGCTGCAGACCATGAAGCACCCGCGCGTGATCGTGTTCGGCAACCTGCTGTCGGCCGAGGAGTGCGAGGCGCTGATCGCGGCCGCGCGCGTGCGGCTCGCGCGTTCGCTCACGGTCGAGACCAAGACCGGCGGCGAGGTGCTCAACGTCGACCGCACCAGCGAAGGCATGTTCTTCGAGCGCGGCGAGAACGAGACCGTGCAGCGGCTCGAGCAGCGCCTGGCGCTGCTGCTGCGCTGGCCGCTCGAGTTCGGCGAGGGCCTGCAGATCCTGCGCTACGCGCCCGGCGCGCAGTACCGGCCGCACTACGACTACTTCGACCCCGGCGAGCCCGGCACGCCCACCATCCTCAAGCGCGGCGGCCAGCGCGTCGCCACGCTGGTGATGTACCTGCAGGAGCCCGAGAAGGGCGGCGCCACCACCTTCCCCGACGTCGGTCTCGAGGTCGCGCCGGTGCGCGGCACCGGCGTGTTCTTCAGCTACGACCATCCCGATCCCGCCACCCGCACCCTGCACGGCGGCGCACCCGTGGTCGCGGGCGAGAAGTGGGTCGCCACCAAGTGGCTGCGCGAACGCGAGTTCCGCTAGTCCGCAACACAAGAAAGCCGCGATGAAGGTCCAGGCCAACGGATTGCAGATCGAAGTCGACGACACCGGTGGCGAGGGCCGCCCGGTGATCCTGCTGATCATGGGCCTGGGAATGCAGCTCGTGGCCTGGCCGCGCGATTTCGTGCAGTTGCTGGTCGACGCCGGCTTTCGCGTGCTGCGCCACGACAACCGCGACATCGGCCTGAGCGAAGGCTTCGACCACAAGGGCGTGGGCAACATCGTCTGGGAAAGCATCCGGCTGCGCCTGGGCCTGCCGGTGCGCTCGGCCTACACGCTGCAGGACATGGCGGCCGATTCGCTCGGCGTGCTCGACGCGCTGGGCATTGCGCAGGCGCACGTGGTCGGCGCCTCGATGGGCGGCATGATCGCGCAGCGCATGGCGGCCACCGCGCCCACGCGCGTGCAAAGCCTCGTGAGCATCATGAGCTCGAGCGGTGCGCGCGGCCTGCCCGGTCCGCGCCGCGAGGTGGCCGCGATGCTGCTGCGCCGCCCGCTGGGCCGCGGCGAGGACGAACTGATCGCGCACAGCATCCGCCTGCTGCGCCTGATCCAGAGCCCGGCCTATCCGCAGACCGACGAGGCGCTGGCCGAGCGTCTGCGCTTCGCCATGCGCCGCGCCTACCATCCGGCCGGCATGTTCCGCCAGATGCTGGCCATCGGCGCCGACACCGAGCGCCCCGAGCTGCTGGGCCGCATCCAGTGCCCGACCCTGGTGCTGCACGGCGAGCCCGACGCGCTGGTGCCGATCGCCTGCGGCCAGGACACGGCGCGCCGCATTCCCGGCGCGCAGTTCGTGCCCATTCCCGGCATGGGCCACGACCTCCCGCCCGAGGTCTGCGCCATCCTTGCCAGACACATCGTCCCGTTCCTGAACGCGACGCCATCCCGCCATCCATGAGCCACGACGCCTCCCACACCCCCAACCCCAATACGCCCGAGCAGTCCCAGCTCGGCCGCGCCTCGGCCTACGCCGATCGTTACGACCCCACGCTGCTGTTCCCGATCGCGCGCGCCACCCAGCGCGAGGCCATGGGCATCGCGGCCGGCGCCTTGCCCTTCTTCGGCGCCGACCTCTGGACCGCCTTCGAACTGAGCTGGCTCAACCCGCGCGGCAAGCCGCAGCTCGCGATCGCGCACTTCACCGTGCCCTGCGAAACGCCCAACATCATCGAGAGCAAGTCCTTCAAGCTCTACCTCAACAGCTTCAACAACACCGCCTTCGCCGACGCCGAGGCCGTGCGCGAACGCCTGCGCACCGACCTGGCCGAGGCGCTGTGGCGCGGCAGCGACCGCGCGGCGGGCATCGGCGTGAAGCTGGTCGCGCCCGAGCTGTTCGACCGCGAGCCGGTGCACGAGCTCGACGGCCTGGACCTCGACCGGCTCGACATCGAATGCACGCACTACCAGCCCGCGCCCGAACTGCTCTCGAGCGACGCCACGCAGGTGCCGGTGACCGAGACGCTGACCAGCCGGCTGCTCAAGAGCAACTGCCTGGTCACGGGCCAGCCCGACTGGGGCAGCGTGCAGGTCCGCTACAGCGGCCCGCCCATCGACCAGGCCGGGCTGCTCGCCTACATCGTGAGCTTTCGCAACCACAACGAATTCCACGAGCCCTGCGTGGAGCGCATGTTCACCGACATCTGGAAGCACTGCCACCCGACCAAGCTCACGGTGTATGCGCGCTACACGCGGCGCGGCGGGCTCGACATCAACCCGTTTCGCACCAGCTGGCCGCAGGCGCTGCCGGCCAACGTGCGCACGGCGCGCCAGTAGGCGGACCGGTGTCACCGAAGTTTTTTTGAAGATTTTTTGGCCCGGATTCGAAAACTGTGTTTTTGGGGCATATAATCTGAGGCTTCGCGGGAATAGCTCAGTTGGTAGAGCGCAACCTTGCCAAGGTTGAGGTCGAGAGTTCGAGACTCTTTTCCCGCTCCAAATTTTTTGCTTCTTCGAGGGTCCGCAAGACCCGCCGCAGAACGCAAGCGAAGACGAAAGAAAAGGCCGCTGTCCCCAGCGGCCTTTTTCTTTTTCCGCGGCCGCTCGCGAGGGGCGCCCGGCCCGTGTGGCATCCTGCCCGCATGACCCCCGACACCCGTTCGCTGCGCCTGTTCGTGGCGGTGGCCGACCACGGCAGCATCAGCGAGGGCGCCAAGCGCTGCCACATCGCGCTCGCGGCCGCGAGCAAGCGCATCTCCGACCTCGAGGCGCGCGCGCGGCTGCCGCTGTTCGTGCGCCATGCGCGCGGCGTCACGCTCACGTCGGCCGGCCATGGGCTGCTGCTGCATGCGCGCGCCGTGCTCTCGGCCATGGACCGGCTCGGCGCCGAGCTCGACGACTTCCAGCAGGGCGTGGCGGGCGTGGTCAGCATCACGGCCAATGCCTCGACCATCGCGCAGTTCCTGCCGGCGCAGATCGGCTCCTTCCTGCGGCTGCATCCGGTGCTCAAGATCGACCTGCAGGAGCGTGCGAGCACCGAGGTCGTGAAGGCGGTGCAGGCCGGCCTGGCCGACATCGGCGTGATCGAGGGCAACACGCCGGCCGATCCGCTCGAATGCCTGCCCTACCGCAGCGACGAACTGGCCGTGGTGGTGGCGCGCGACCATCCGCTGGGCCGGCGCAAGCGCATCAGCGCGCACGAGGTGCTGCGCCACGAGCACATCGTGGTGCGCGAAGGCACGGCGCTGCACCGCGTGCTGCTGAGCGCCGCGCTCGAGGCGCAGGTGCCGCTCAAGGTGCGCATGCAGGTCGGCAGCTTCGACATGGTGTGCCGCATGGTGGAGCAGGGCGCGGGCATCGGCGTGCTGCCCTATGCGGCCATCCTGCCGCAGCTGCAGATCCTCAAGCTGCGCTGCCTCAAGCTCGATGCCCCCTGGGCCGTGCGCCGCCACCTGCTCTGCGTGCGCCGGCAGCAGGACCTGACGGTGGCCGCGCGCTCGGTGCTGGAGCACCTGAGCCGGCCCGACTGAAGCACGAGGCTTCGCGCCGCGCGAAGCCTCGCTCCCGCCAAAAACGAATTGTTCTGCGCCGGGGCGCGCGCAAAGATGCGCGCACAACGAAGGAGACAATTTTGAAGATCGTTCGCGTCAGCGCCACGCCGCTGAACATTCCCGTCGCCATCGACGTGCTGGGGCTCGACATGAAGACCTCGCTGTCGCTGTGCCTGACCGAGATCGAGACCGACACCGGCCTCGTCGGCCATGGCATGACCGCCATCACCGAGGAGGAGATCATTGCCGCCGCGGTGCGCGAGGTGGCCGGCCCGGCGCTGATCGGCGAAGACCCGATGGCCACCGAGCGCCTGTGGGACAAGCTCTACTGGCTGCTGTCGCCGCGCGGCCAGACCGGCTACGCGAGCCATGCCATCGCCGCGCTCGACATCGCGCTGTGGGACCTGAAGGCGAGGGCGCTGGGCCAGCCGCTGTGGCGCCTGCTCGGCGGTGCGCGCGCCAGGGTGCCGGTGTATGCGACCTTCGGCTTCGGCTTCTTCGAGCGCGACCAGCTCGCGGCCGCCGCCAAGCTGTGGGTGGAGCAGGGCTTTCGCCGCCTGAAGATGACCGTCGGCGGCCATGCGCTCGCGCGCCGCGACGAGCCGCGGCCGATCGACGAGGTGATCGCCGAGGACGTGCGCCGCGTCGCCGCGGTGCGCGAGGCGGTCGGCCCCGAGGTGAAGCTCTATGTCGACGCCAACTGCGGCCTCGACCTGTTCCATGCGAGCGAGCTCGCGCGCCGCATCGAGCCCTACGGCATCAGCTTCTTCGAGGAGCCGCTGACGCAGAACGACGTGCGCCAGATGGCCCAGCTGCGCGCGCGCACCAGCATCCCGCTGGCCTGCGGGCAGAACGAGGGCCTGGCCTTCCGCTTCCGCGACCTGCTGGTGAACCAGGCGGCCGATGTGCTGCAGCCCAACGTGACGATCTCGGGCGGCTACTCGCAGTGCCTGAAGATCGCGGGCATGGCGCAGGCCTTCAACGTGCCGATCGACAACGGCGGCGCCTGGCCCTTCCACAACATGCACCTGCATGCGGGCGTGTCGAACGGCGGGCTGGTCGAGTACCACTACGTGGCGGTGAAGATGCTGGAGCAGATCTTCGATGGCCTGCCCGTCCCCGATCAGGGCTGGCTCACACTGCCCGAGACGCCGGGCCTGGGCTTCGCGCCCAATGCCGAGCGCGTGCGCGAACTCGCGAAGCTGCCGACCTCGCGCGGCAAGGGCAAGGCCTGAACCATGAGAACAACACCCACCATCCTTCGCCGGCGCCGGAAGGCATTGCGCGTGGCAACGGCCCTCGGCCTCGCGGGCCTGCTCGCGGCGCCCGTGGCCTGGGCCCAGAAGTACCCCGACAAGCCGATCCGCCTCATCGTCGGCTATTCGGCCGGCGGCGGCGTCGATGCCGTGGCGCGCCTGTTGAGCGCGCGCCTGCCCGCGGTGCTGGGCCAGCAGGTGCTGGTGGAGAACCGCACCGGCGCCACCGGCCTCATCGCGGCCGACCTCGTCGCCAAGGCGCCGCCCGACGGCTACACGCTGATGATGGGCGACAGCGCCTTGCTGATCGCCAAGCTGCTGCAGCCGAAGATCGCGATCGATCCGCTCACCAGCTTCAAGCCGGTGGCCGGTGCCTTCGTCTCGCCGCTGATGATCGTCACGGGCAACGACTTCCCCGCGAAGACACCGGCGGAATTCGTCGCCCAGCTCAAGGCGAATCCGGGCCGTTTCTCCTTCGCGACCTCGGGCGTGGGCACGGTGCAGCACCTGGGCTTCGAGATGCTCAAACAGTCCACCGGCAGTTTCGTGGTGCATGTGCCGTACCGCGGCGCCGCGCAGATCGTGCCCGACGTGATCGGCGGCCAGGTGCCGATCGGCGTGGTCAGCGCCACGGCAGCGATGGCGCAGTCCAAGGCCGGCAAGTTGCGCGCGGTGGCGTTGATGAACAGCGCGAAGCTCGAAGGGGCCGAGAGCATTGCTCCACTGGCCGATGCGCTGCCGGGGTTCGATGTGGCGCCGCGCATCTTCGTGCTTGCACCTGCTGGAACGCCCAACGAGATCGTCGACCGGTTCTCTGCCGCCGTGAAGACGGTGCTCGATGCGCCTGATGCTGGAACTGCCGCGGCGGCGCAGGGGACCTTGCGGGCCTATGCCACGCCGGCGCAGCTCGGCAAGGACATGGCCGAGGAGACGGTGCGGTGGAAACGCATCATCACGGAGCAGCGGATCGTGGCGGATGGGGGGTGATTTTTTGTCCGGGGCGGGCTCACGCCGATGGGGTACTCCCCTCCGCGAATGTCCCCCGCCTTCGGCTCCTCCTTGATTTCGCTGCGGGGAGTACCCCATCGACGTGAGCCTGGACGCAGCGGTTGTGGAACCGCCGGCACCACCACTGCGCCTCCCGTGCACAGGGCAGTGGGTGCTTCCCGCAGCGAAATCAAGGAGGAGGCCGCAGGCCGGGGGACATTCGCGGAGGGAAGTACCCGCTGTCCTGTGCACGCACCCCGAACCCTAAAAACGAAGGCAACCAAAAATGACCCACCTGGGCCTCATAGTCCCCCCGAAAGCAGGCGAAGTCCCCATCGATGGCCCGCTTCTCTACGGCACCCGCATCCGCTTCAGCGCACGCGGCCTGGGCCTCGGAGAAATCTCGACGCGCGGCTACACCGAGGTCATCGACTCGGTGATCGACAAGGCGCTGGAACTCAAGGAGGAGGGTGTCAGCGCCATCTCCCTCATGGGCACTTCGCTGAGCTTCTTCCGCGGTGCCGCCTTCAACCGGCAACTCGAAGTCGAGATGTCGCGCGCCACCGGCCTGCCCTGCACCACCATGAGCAACGCCATCATCGAAGGACTGCGCAGCCTCGGCGTGAAGCGTGTCGCGGTAGCCACCGCCTACATCGACGAGGTCAACGTGCAGTTGCGACGCTACCTCGAACAGTGCGACTTCGAACCGCTGGCCGTCGAAGGCCTGTCGATCTCCGATGTGCAGGCGGTCGGCCAGGTCGGCACGCAGGTACTCGTGGACCTGGGGCTACGCGTGTTCGAAGCGCGACCCGGTGCCGATGGAATCCTCATCTCCTGCGGCGGACTCGTCACGCTCGACGCCGTCCGCGAGCTCGAGTCGATGCTGCAGGTGCCCGTGGTCTCGAGCTCGCCCGCGGGCTTTCGCGACCTGGTGCGCAAGGCCGGGCTCGATGCGCGCTCGCCCGGCAACGGCCGGCTGTTCGACTGAGAAGACGGCGGCGGACCCGTCGCTCAGAACGAACGCGGCAGGCCGAGCATGTGCTCGGCCACATAGCTGAGGATCAGGTTGGTCGAGATCGGCGCCACCTGGTAGAGCCGCGTCTCGCGGAACTTGCGTTCGATGTCGTATTCGCAGGCGAAGCCGAAGCCGCCGTGGAACTGCAGGCAGGCGTTCGCCGCTTCCCAGCTCGCCTTGGCCGCCAGGTACTTCGCCATGTTGGCCTGCGCGCCGCAGGGCTCGCGTGCGTCGAACAGGCGACAGGCCTCGTAGCGCATCAGGTTCGCGGCCTCGACCTCGATGAAGGCCTCGGCGATCGGGAATTGCACGCCCTGGTTCTGGCCGATCGGGCGGCCGAACACCACGCGCTCGTTGACGTACTTCGTCACGCGGTCGATGAACCAGTAGCCGTCGCCGATGCACTCGGCCGCGATCAGCGTGCGCTCGGCATTGAGCCCGTCGAGGATGTACTTGAAGCCCTGGCCTTCCTCGCCGATCAGGTTCTCGGCCGGAATCTCGAGGTTCTCGAAGAACAGCTCGTTGGTCTCGTGGTTCACCATGTTGAGGATCGGCCGCACCGTCATGCCCTGGCCGATGGCTTCGCGCAGGTCGACGATGAAGATCGACATGCCCTCGGATTTCTTCTTCACCTCGGCCAGCGGCGTGGTGCGCGCCAGCAGGATCATCAGGTCGGAATGCTGGATGCGCGAGATCCACACCTTCTGGCCGTTGACGACATAGCGGTCGCCCTTCTTCACCGCCGTCGTCTTGATCTTCGTGGTGTCGGTGCCCGTGGTGGGCTCGGTCACGCCCATCGACTGCAGCCGCAGTTCGCCGCTCGCGATCTTCGGCAGGTACTGCTGCTTCTGCGCCTCGCTGCCATGGCGCAGCAGCGTGCCCATGTTGTACATCTGGCCATGGCAGGCGCCCGAGTTGCCGCCGCAGCGGTTGATCTCTTCCATGATCACCGAGGCCTCGGTCAGGCCCAGGCCCGAGCCGCCGTACGCCTGCGGGATCAGCGCGGCCATCCAGCCGGCCTGGGTGAGCGCGTCCACGAACTCGGCGGGATAGCCGCGCGCCTCGTCGATCTTGCGGAAGTATTCGTCGGGAAACTGCGCGCAGAGGTCGCGCACGGCGTCGCGGATGTCGGGGAAGCGGGTGTCGTTGCTGTGCATCGCCTGAATCTATCCGCGCGCGCGGCGCGCGTCTCTCGGATTTCGGAAGCCTCCCTTCGGCCAAGGCGGATGCCCGGTCGCGGAGCACCGAGCGCGCGCGACTCGCCGCGCTTCGGACATGTCCTGCAACGGGACGCGCTGCGGTCTTTCCGGCGCCTTCATCGAACGGACGCAATCTGCAGCCCATTCCCTGAACCATCCTGGAGGACAGCACCATGGCAGACGACCTGAGCAAGCGCGGACAGCCCGACCGCTCGCGCATCAACGTGAACGAGGCGCACGAGATGCGCTACTGGACCCAGACCCTGGGCGTGACCGAAGCGCAGCTGCGCTCGGCGGTGGCGGCCGCCGGCGTCGAGGTCAAGGACGTGCGCACCTACCTCGGCAAGCCCTGAGCGACGGTGAACGGGAACCTGCGTAGGCAGGTTCCTACACCCGGGCGGCGAGGCGCGGCCGATACTCTGTCGCTTGCCTCGCACCGGGACATTTCCCTTGAACCTCCCCCCCTTCCTCGCTTCCCTCCCTGGCCCGACGCTCGGGCATCGTCCCTTGCAAGCCGCCCCCGCGGCTGGAGCCGTGGCGCGATGAAGAGCTCTCCCGGAGCCCGCAGCTGGATCGCCGCCGGCGTGCGCCACGAACTGCTGACCCGCGCCTTGCCCGCGCTGCGCCACGACATGGCGGCGCCGGTGTCGGTGATCCGCATGGCGCTGCTGATGCTCAAGCGCCAGCTCGCCGCCGAGACCATCGACCGTGCCGTCAGCGAGGAACGCATGGGCCTGGTCGATGGCCAGGTGTCCGAACTGGTCGAAGGCATCCGCTCGCTGCGCGACTGGGAACTGGCCACCACCGACGACGGCATCACGCGCGCCGCGCTGGTGGCGCGCTGCGTCGCGCTGATGCGCGCCGCCTTCGATCTGCATGGCGTGTCGCTCGAGGTGGACGATGCGCTCGCCGCCGGCGAGGACGAGAAGCGCTGGCCCTCGGCGGCCGCGCTGCGCTACCTGTTCCTCGGCGCGCTCGGCTACCTGCATGACGGCGCGCCCGAGGCCGGCGCGATCCGGATCGAGGCCGAT
>NZ_JBZAYE010000011.1:0-38134 GCF_058244205.1 Variovorax sp. 20P10.2.4 | reverse complement strand
CGGCGCCTTCGCGGTGGTCGACAAGAAAGCCGCGAGTGTTTTCGTCTTCGACGCAAAGGGCACGCTTCTAGGTTCATCGCCCGTGCTGCTGGGTCTCGCGCGCGGCGACGATTCGGTGCCGGGCATCGGCGAGCGCCCCATGGCCAAGATCCGTCCGCACGAACGCACCACGCCGGCCGGACGCTTCGCTTCCGAACCGGGGCGCAACACGGGCGGCGAGGACATCGTCTGGGTCGACTACGACGCCGCGATTTCCATGCACCGCGTGCGCACCACCAACAAGGCCGACCGACGGCTCGAGCGGCTCGCGTCGCCCACCATCGCCGACAACCGAATTTCCTACGGCTGCATCAACGTTCCCGCCGCCTTCTACGACGCCTACGTGAAGCCCGCATTGGGACAACGGCGCGGCGTGGTCTACGTGGTGCCCGAGTCCTCGCCAGTGGCCACGCGTTTCGATTTCCTGAATCCCGCGAAGGATGCGCGCGCGCCATCCGCTGCGCGGCCGGCGCTGTAGGCATCCGCGAAGATCCTCCGCACGCTCCTGCGACACAATGCCGCGTGCCGACGCATGGCGGCATGTTCATCGAAGGAGACACACCCATGGCAAGTGCGGACGCCGCGCCACCCGTTCAGGACCCCGCGCTGCTGCGCCGCCTGCTGCGCGCCAAGGACCGCATGGACGCCGCCTCGCACGAGGAATGGCCGGTCGAGCGGCTGGCGCAGGTCAGTGGCGTTTCCGAGGCCCACTTCGCGCGCTCGTTCAAGCAGGCCTTCGGCACGCCGCCGCACCGCTACCTGCTCACGCGCCGCATCGAACGCGCGAGCGCGCTGCTGCGCGAGACCGAACTCTCGATCACCGACATCGCCTTCGCCACCGGCTGGTCCAGCCTCGGCACCTTCGGGCGCACCTTCCGCGACATCACGGGCGGCAGCCCGGGCGAGGTGCGCACACGCGGCAAGGGCGAGGCGCAGGCCTTCGGGCCCGTGCCCGCCTGCATCATCAGCGCCTCGCAGCGGCCCCATCTCGAAACAGCAGTTTCGGAGAAGCGCCGCCAGGCCGCGGCCGGTACAAACGAGGCCGAACCACAGGAGATTCCATGAGCCAAGGTATTGAAACGGTCGGTCTGTATGTGCGCGATCAGGAGGAGGCCCTCGCCTTCTACGCGGGCAAGCTCGGCTTTCGCGTCCACACCGATGTCGGCAACGGCGACTACCGCTGGTTGACCGTGCAGCATCCCGAGCAGCCGGCGTTCCAGCTCGGCCTGTTCAAGCCCGGGCCGCCGGTGCACGACGCGGCCACAGCGCAGGCGCTGCAGGCGATCGTGGCCAAGGGCGCGATGCCGCCGCTGGTGCTGAGCGTCGACGACTGCCGCGCGAGCTACGAACGGCTGCGCGCCCAGGGCGTGGAGTTCACGCAGGAGCCGGTGGAGCGCTATGGCACCGTGGATGCCGGCTTCCGGGATCCGTCGGGGAACGGGTGGAAGATGATCCAGCGCGTCGGCTGATACCGCGACTCAGCGCTTGACGAAATAGTCCTTGGCGCCCGTCGCGTCGAGCACGGCGTTGAGGGCGAAAGCCACCGCGAGCCCGCGGCCATCCACGGCCTGGGCGGGTGGCGGCAGGCCATCCGTGGTCAGGAAGCTGCGTGTGCGCGTCTCCCAGCGGGCCGAGGGGTAGATCCCCTGGTTCGGGTCCGACGCCATCAGTGGCTTGGCCCCGACCCAGCTTCTCTTGATGTAGGACGACGAAGCGGCCTGCGAGGCAGCGGCTTCGAGGAGCGGGTCGCTCGCGGACTGCGCGAGCGACTCCGCGCTGGCATGGCCGTGCGACAGCAAGACGGCGAGCACGCCGGTGGACAGCAGCAATTTCATTTTTCTCTCCCTGTTCGATCGTGTCGGCGCGGGGCCGACGGGCATGCGGCCCGGCGTCGCCGTGCCGCGCGCGCATCTTAGCGTCACGATCGACGGGCCCGCGCGTGCCCGGCGGCCTTCAGCCCACGAAGTTGCCGCTGCTGTTCAGCAGGATCTGGCTGACCTGGCTGCTGGCGCGCGATCCGCCCGCATAGTCGAAGCGCCAGCCGTCGAGGTCCACCGCGGCGCGGCGCTTGAACTGGGTCAGCAGCTTCGCGCGCCCGGGCTCGGTGCCCGCGCCGGCGATGACGGCGCCCGCATAACGGCCGCCGAGGTAGCCGGCAAAGCTGGTCGGCGAGGGGTCCTCGTCGAAGTAGCGCTGCAGCGCGTTGCGGTAGCTGCGCACGATCGCCACCTTGCTGGTGCGCGGATCGGGCACCACGCGCGTGAAGATGATCGGCACGCCCTTGCCGGGGCTCAGCTGCAGGAAGGTGTTGGTGTCGACGTCGGACAGGCACACCACGGTGCGCTGCACGCCCCGTTTGGCGAGCCCGCGCGTGAACAGGGCCAGCTCGATGGCATCGCCCGTGAACAGCAGGAAGTAGGGCGTGCTGGCGGGCAGCTGGCCGCCGAAGGCTTCGAGGTCGCGGCCCCTGGGCGCCGTCAGCACCTGTGCCTCGAGCTTGAGCCGCTCGGCGATCTGCGCCATGCCCGGCTGCAGCGCCGTGGCGTGAGCGGCCGTGGGGTACACGATGCCGATCTTGGCCACGCCCATGGTCGCGAGGTTCTTGAGCACGTGCCGGATCTGGTCCTCGCGCGATGCGAACAGGGCGAACAGGTTCGGGTTCGCATCGAAGCGCGAGTCGGCTAGCCAGGGCGCGACATGCGCGATCTCGAGGCGGCCGCTGTCGGCATGCGCGAGGCTCGCGAGCGCGAGGCGCTCTCCCACGGTGCCCACCAGCGCGACCTGCGCGCTGTCCTCGCCGATGGCCTTGAGCGCGGCCTGGGCGTCGGCGTCCGAGTCGCCGACCTCCACGGCCTTGAGCTGCACGTTGAGCCCTGTCGTGGCCTTGAGCTCCGCGAACGCGAGGCGAAAGCCGGTTGCATAGTCGCGCGACAGCGCCTGCTGGCTCGGCGACGTGTCCATGAGCTGCGTGACCCGCACCGCCGGCTGTTCCGTGGCGCGGGAACCCTGGGCGAAGCTGGCGCCGACGGACGACGCGAAGGCCATGGCCGTCGCACCACGAAGGACTTGGCGGCGGCTGGGGCGATGCAGGCTCATGCAGCCATGCTAGGTGGAATTTATGACATGGGTTCTCGCCGCCGCGCTTGCATCGGCGGGCTCGCAGGCTGTCACGAAAGTGTCGTCTTGAGTCCTTAAGTTTCAGGCCCCGGGCGATTCGCGTCGCTCCTCCCTTCTGGAATCGACGGCTGCGCGACAGGAAATGGCAGGCTCCCCGCTATTGGGTCATGTGGTCGCGCTGGCACGAAGACTGATCTCGCTGTCTCTCATGGCCGGAGCGGGCGCCGCGCATGCGCAACCGATCGAGTCCCCGACCACCGCGCCGGGATCGAGCGAGTCGCAGATCGAATTCAACATCCCGGCCCAGCCATTGCCCATCGCACTCGACCAGTTCGCCAACGCGGCGCGGCAGTCGGTGCTGTTCGACGACGAACTGGTGGATGGCCGCAGCTCGGCGGCCGTGCAGGGGCGCTACACGCCGCTGGCGGCTTTGCATGCGCTGCTCGCCGGAACCGGCTTGACGGCGGAGAACGTCGGGGGCCACCGGGACCGGATCGCGGCCTTCGTGCTGAAGACAGCTCCGGAGGTCGCGGCCCGCGATGTTCCCGCCGAGCTGCATCGCCGCTACGACGGCTCGGTGCAGGCCGGGGTGTGGAAGGCCCTGTGCGCCGACCCGCGCACCGCCCCCAGCGACTACCGCGCGATGCTGCGCTTCCAGGTGGATGCCGCCGGCCTGGTGCGCCAGGCGCGCCTGCTCGCGTCGACCGGCAACCGGCAGCGCGACGCGGCCGTGATCTCGACGCTCTCGACGCTGCGCGTCGAGCCGCCGCCGCCCGATCTCAGGCAGCCGCTGACGCTGATCGTGTTGCCGCTCGATGCGGTCGCGCAGGCGCGCGTCTGCCAGCCGGTGCCCTGACCATGGCCGAAGACGTCCTGCCGCTGTTGCGCAGCTTCCTGGTCCAGCGCTATGGCGACCTGAAGCGCCGGCTGCGCCGCACGGTGGGCAACGACGAGCTCGCCGACGATGCGCTGCACGACACCTGGTTGCGTTTGCAGCGCGGCGAGATCCAGGGGCCGATCGCCAATCCGCAGGCCTACGTGATGCGGATGGCGGTCAACTTCGCGCTCGAGGCGCGGCGCGGCCAGCAGCAGCTGCTGTCCGCCGAAGACGCGCAGGTCCTGCTCGACCTGGTGCCCGACGGCGCGGCCGGACCGGACCGGGTGGCCGAGGACCGCTCGCAGCTGCAGGCGCTCCACGAGATCCTCGAGAAGATGCCGGCGCGGCGGCGCGACATCCTGCTGCTGGTGCGCTGGGAGGGCTGGTCGCAGCAGGACGTCGCCAAGCACCTGGGGGTGTCGCTGCGCACCGTCGAATACGAATTGAAAGCGGGCCAGGACTACTGCGCGACCCGCCTCGCGCAGCGAAACGGCAGGCCGGGATGAAGATGTCGAGAAGAAATAGTTCGGGGATTCGCCGCGCGAAATCCATCTTGAGAGAAGGCAGGCGTGCGACGGACCGCACGGGCAGCGCGAGGCGAAGGAGCTGAGATGCGCGACCTCTCCGATTCATCCGACAAGACCGATTTCCCCGAGCTGCTGCGCCAGGACGCGCATGCCTGGCTGGTGCTGCTGACCTCGGGCAAGGCGACGCAGGAGGACGCGCAGGCGTTCCAGCGCTGGCGCGCGCTCGGCCCGCGCCATCAGAAGGCCTTCGAGGAGGCGCGCGACCAGTGGCGCCTGCTGAAGCCCGCCTTCGGCAAGCTGCTGGGCACGCGCGCGGAACTCGCGCGCCACCACCAGCGGCTGCTGCAGCGGTCGTCGCTCGGTCGTCGCGTCTTCCTGGGCGCGGCCGTGAGTGCCGCGGCGGTCGCGGGCGTGGCCGTGGTGCATCCGCCGCTGGGGCTCTGGACGCCGCTGGACGAGTGGAACGCGGACTACCGCACCGCGGCCGGCGAACAGCGCTCGGTGGCGCTGACGAGCCAGGTCGACGTGACGATGAACACCCGCACCAGCGTGCGCCAGGTCGCCGCGGAGGGCCGGACCGTCGGCCTGATCCTGCTGGCCGGCGAAGCGGCGGTCGACGTGCGCGCCGCCGAGCGCGCCTTCGGCGTGGTCGCGGGCAAGGGGCGCAGCCTCTGCGAGGGCGGGAAGTTCGAGGTGCGCTTTCTCGATGGCAAGGCCTGCGTGACCTGCATCGAGGGCGCGGTGCGCGTCGAGCATCCGGCGGGCAGCCTGTCGTTGCGTGTGGGGCAGCAGGCGAGCTACGACGACGCGTCGATCGGCGCGCCGATCGCGGTCGATCCGGCCGATGCGGCCGCCTGGCGCCGGGGCGAGCTGGTGTTCAAGCGCAGCCCGCTGTCCGCGGTGATCGACGAGATCAACCGCTACCGGCCCGGGCGCGTCGTTCTGATGGCGCCGTCGTTGCGCCACAAGACCCTCAGCGCCCGCCTGCAGTTCAAGGCGCTCGATGCGGCGCTGCTGCAGATCCAGCGCTCGTTCGACCTGAGCGCGCGGTCGTTGCCGGGCGGTGTGCTGATCCTGAGCTGAGGGTGGATTCGATGACCGCGTCATGACAGCGGTCGTCGGCCCGGGAGAAAAAAATTCTTCGGGGTTTCGCGCGGTGCCAGCCATCTAGAAGGGACGGGCCTTGCATCGGCGGCTTCCTGCCGCAGCGATGTCGGGTTCTCTCCAGAAATGGCGGGCCGCGCGAGCGGCCGGCCGTGGCAACGACTCAACCAGCGGGCGGGAACATCACATGAGCACAGGCGGACGCAGCGGCGCGGCCAGGCAGGCGACACAGGCGAAGCACCATCCACGGGCGAGGCACGATCTGCGGAGGGCGCCGATCGCGCGGGCCATCGCGATGGCGCTGGCGGCCGGCGGCCTGCTCGGCACGGCGCATGCGCAGCGCGCGTTCAGCGCCGGCTGGATGGCGCAGAAGAACATGGCGCAGAACACCGCCATCGCCACGGGCCGGCTGCCCAACGGCATGCCCGCCTCGAGCCTGACGAGCACGCAGGCGCAGCAGCAGCAGGCCAATGCGCAACTGCAGCGTTCCATCGGCAACCTCAACCTGGCGGCGCAGGCGATCGCGGCGCAGCAGGGCGCGCAGGCCGCGGCACGGCAGGCGGCCGCGAACGATCCGGCATCCGTTCCCGACGGACTGGCCGACGGCGGCCTCAAGGTCGACACCGATTCGCTGACCGCCGGCTGGCTCAACGCCAGCGCGCCCGTGCAGACCGTATCGAACGGCCGCACCAACGTCGCGATCCGGCAGACCGCCGACCGCGCGATCCTCAACTGGGAGACTTTCAACGTCGGCAAGCAGACGACGGTGGAGTTCCAGCAGCAGTCGGCCTGGAGCGTGCTGAACAAGGTCAACGATCCGCAGGCGCGGCCCTCGCAGATCCAGGGGCAGATCAAGGCCGACGGCACGGTGATGATCGCCAACCGCAACGGCATCGTGTTCTCGGGCTCGAGCCAGGTCGACGTGCGCAACCTGGTGGCGGCCGCGGCCAGGATCACCGACAACCAGTTCACGAGCGGCGGCCTGTACGGCGCCAGCGTGGCGACCCCCACCTTCACCGACGCGCTCGGCAAGGTCGAGGTGCAGGCCGGCGCGAAGATCACGACCACCGAGCCGCGCTCGGTCACCGACGGCGGCGGCTACGTGATGCTGCTGGGCACCGAGGTCTCCAACGCCGGCGAGATCGCCACGCGCAAGGGCCAGGCACTGCTGGCCGCGGGCGACAGCTTCCTGATCCGCAAGGGCGTGGGCACCGACGGCAACACCTTCTCCACCACGCGCGGCAGCGAGGTCGCGCCGCAGTTCGTTGCCGACAGCACCGCGGGCAAGGTCGTCAACAGCGGCCTGCTGCTGGCGCGCGAGGGCGACATCACGCTCACGGGCCGCGACGTGCGGCAGAACGGCGTGGCCGTGGCCACCACCACGGTCAACACGCGCGGCACGGTCCACCTGCTGACGTCGGCCAACGATGCCAAGGGCACCGTGCGCATGGGCGAAGGCGCGGTCACGGCCATCGTGACCGAGGACGACGGCAAGACCACCGCGCTCGACTCCCAGCGCGATGCGCTGATCAAGGACTCGGCGGCACTCGACCAGCTGCGCGCCCTGGCGGCCGCCACCTCCGGCAGGAACTTCGACAACCTGTCCACGCTGACCGACCGGCGCGACCTGTCGCGCATCGAGATCGTCGGCGGCAGTGCGGTCGACTTCGAGGGCGGCTCGCTGACCCTGGCCACCGGCGGCCAGCTCGCCGTGTCGGCCGGCAACGCGGCGGCCGGCACGCGGGAGGACGTCGCCACCACCACGCCGGCCACCTTCGGCGCGATCCGCGTGCGTTCGGGCGCGCAGCTCGACGTGTCGGGCAGCGTGGGCGTGCGGGTGGCGATGGAGAGCAACGACGTCAAGGTCAACGTGCAGGGCAACGAGCTGCGCGATGCACCGCTGAACCGCGACGCGGGCAAGCTGTTCAACCGCGACCTGTGGGTCGACCGCCGGCGCCTCGTGCGCGTGCCCGCGGCCGCGGGCGTGTACGACAGCGACCGCTGGTACACGGCCGGCGGGCTGCTCGAGGTCAGCGGCTACCTGGGCAACCAGGGCCACGGCATCGGCGAGTGGACGGCACAGGGCGGCATCGTCAACCTGGCCGGCGACAGCACGGTCACCGCGGCGGGCTCGAACATCAACCTGTCGGGCGGCACGCTCGACGTGCAGACCGGCTCCATCCACAACACCTGGCTCAAGGGCAGCGACGGACGGCTCTACACGGCGAACAACGCGCCCGCGGACCTGGTCTACAGCGGCGTGTACGTGGGCTACGAGGACAAGCACGCGCGCTGGGGCGTGACCGACTCCTTCTACAACCCGCTGATCGCGCCGCAGCGGCAGATGGAGAACGGCTACACCGTGGGCCGCGACGCGGGCTCGCTGGTCATCGCCTCGGCCAACGCACTGCTCGATGGCGACATCGAGGCGCGGGTCTACAACGGGCCGCGCCAGACCGACGCGCGACCGCTGACGGTGAGCGATGCCTACAAGCTGAGCCAGACGCAGGCGGCGCTGCCGGCGCGGCTGGTGATCCAGAGTTACGACCCGACGCTCAAGACCGATGGCGCCAGTCCGCGTCTGCAGAGCATCTCCGACGTGCGCATCGACAACGAGCGCCCGTCGGACGAGCAGCTGCCGAGCGCGATCGCCAAGACGGGCAACCTCGTGTGGATGAACCGCGACCGCCTTAACGACGCGGGGCTCGGCGGCCTGAAGACGGTGGCCTTCGGCGACCTGACGATCGGCGGCGACCTCGCGCTGGCGCCGGGCGGCGCGATGGACTTCACCACTTCGGGCAACGTCAGGCTCGACGGCAGCCTGAGCGCGCGCGGCGGCTCCGTGAGCCTGGTGGGCGGCACCGGCCTGTTCGGCGACCTCCACGGCCTGACGGTCCAGCGCGGCATCGTGATCGACACGCGCGGCCTGTGGACCAACGCGGCGCTCGACCCCGCGAGCGCCTGGGGCGCGGCCTTCCGCAACGGCGGCACGGTGACGCTGGTCACCAATGGCGCGCTGCAGCTCGAGTCGGGTTCGCGCATCGACGCCTCGGCCGGCGCGGCGCTGCTGTCGAACGGCAGCGTGCTCGGCGGCGCGGGCGGCGACGTCAGCCTCAGCGCGGGCGGCCTGGTGATCGATGGCGGCGGCACCATCGCCTCCTACGGCTTCACCCGCGGCGGCAAGCTCAGCATCGTCACGCCGGCGGCGATCTCCATCGGCGGCACGCTGCTGGCGACCCGCGGCCTGCTGGCGCCCGGCGAGGCGGCGCCCTTCGATCTCACGGTCGGCGCGGACTTCGTGCTGCCGGCCGGCACCATGCTGCCCTTCGAGTTGAAGGTGTCCTCGGGCGACTTCATCCGGCTGGGCGCGGTGGTGCCGCCCAACGCCATCGTGAACATCCCCTTCAACAAGCCGGTCACCGTCGGCCCCAACGGCTGGACCACGCCGATCGACGGCGTGTACGCAAGGGATCCGGTGACGGGCGTGCAGACGGCCTATGCGGCCGGCAGCCTCGTTCCGGCCGGCTACCTCGTGGTGACGATCCAGAATTCCTTTCCGGCCGGCTACGTCATGCCGGCCGATGCCTTCACGGCACCGCTGCCGATCTACCGGCGCACCACCACCTATGCCGCCGGCACCGTGCTGGCGATGGACCTGGACGTCATCGCCGGCACCGCCTTGCAGCGCGGTGCCGTGCTGCCGGTGGCGGCCTCCGTCATGCCGGTGTTCGAGGTCACCGATGCCCAGGCCTTCTTCCAGCAGGGCTTCTCGGCCTACAACCTGAGCGGCGCGGCCGGCGCGGTCGTGAAGCCGGGCACCAAGGTCGACGTGGCGATGCCGATCTACCGCCTCACCGGCGCCAGCCTCGGCAGCGGCGCGCCGCAGCAGTCGCTGGCCGGCGATGCGCTGGCCGAGGCCGCGCAGCTCTACCTGCCGCCGCTGTTCGCCGAGAACGCGCTCAAGGGCACGCTCAGGCAGCGCGCCGGCGCCGACCTGTCGCTGACCGGCGGCATTCCCAATTCGGTCGCGGGCGCGGTGGCGAATCCGCTGGTCAGCGGCGGCATCGTGATCGGCGAGGGGGCGGTGGTCAGCGTCGATCCGGGCCGGCGCATCGACCTCACCAGCAAGGGCCAGATCACCGTCGACGGCAGCTTCGTGGCGCCGGGCGGCGCGATCTCCATCGTCAACACGCGCACGCTGGACGACGTGGCCGCGGCCTGGCGCATCGCCCATCCCAACGAATGGAACTACGAGGACAACGATCCCGCCGACGCGATGTCGGTGTGGATCGGCGAGCACGCGGTGCTCGATGTCGCGGGCCGCGCCTACACCGCGCTCGACGCGCAGGGCCGGACCTACGGCACCGTGCTCGACGGCGGTGCCATCGTGCTCGGCAGCCTGGGCGGCAAGAACCCGCTCGCGAGCGGCGTCATGTCCAGCAGTTCCTACGTGGTCGTGCGCCCGGGCGCGCGCATCGATGCCTCGGGCGCGAGCGCCGTGCTCGACGTCGCGGCCGGCAGCGGCAGTACCGCCGGTCCCGCGCGCGCGCCGCGGACGGTGGCCAGCGACGGCGGATCGATCACGATCAGTTCCTACCAGAGCTTCTTCCTCGACGGCGAGCTGCGCGCCGCGGCCGGCGGCGCGGGCGCCAGCGGCGGCAGCCTGTCGCTGGTGCTCGAATCGCCGGTCTACGGCGGCCCCTTCGGCATCGATCCGCTGACCCGGCCGGGCCGCGTGATCATGGTGGCGCAGGACGACCGGCCCGGCAGCCTCGCGGCCGACCTGGCACCCGGCGCGCTCGACGACGGCTTCGTCGTCGGCACGGCGCGCGTGAGCGCCGCGCAGGTCGCGCGCGGCGGCTTCGACAGCCTGTCGCTGTGGGCGCGTTCCGGCCTCTTCTTCGACGGCGATGTCGACCTGCGTCTGGGCCGCAGCCTCGCGCTGCAGCAGGGCCTGATCTACCAGACCACGGCCGGCGCCAACGTGCGGCTCGCCGCGCCCTATCTGCTGTTCGACGGCGGCATTCAGATGGTGGGGCGCTCGCCGTCCTCGCAGGTGCCATTGGTGGGCGGCGCCAAGCTGCCCGACCACGAGACCGGCGGCAGCTTCACGACCGAGTCCGACCTGATCGACCTGCGCAACGCGGTGCGCATGCAGTTCGACCGCACGCTGCTGCAGAGCAGCGGCGACCTGCGCTTCCTCGCCGGCACCGCCTCGGCGCCCGAGGCGCAACTCAACGATCCCTCGGGACGCACGACCGAACTGCGCGCCTGGGGCGATCTCGAGCTGGCCGCCGCGCAGGTCTACCCGGTCAGCGGCGCGGTGGCCGTGGCCCGCGCCGGCGCGGGCAAGGCGCCCGATGCCACGACCTCGTCCGTGCTGTCGATCCGCTCGACGGGCGACGTGCCCGCGCAGCCCTATTCGGTGCTGGGCAGCCTCACGCTGAACGCCGATGTCATCCGCCAGGGCGGCGTCGTGCGCGCGCCCTTCGGTTCGCTCACGCTGAATGCGACGCGCGAGGTCGAGCTGCTCGACGGCAGCGTCACCTCGGTCGGCACCAGCGGCCTCGCGATGCCCTTCGGCGGCACGGTGGACGGCGTCAACTACACCGTCAACGGCGTGGACGTTCTCAAGCCGGCCCTGGGCTCGGGCCAGTTCGGCGGGGTCTTCACCAAGGACGAGCTCGGCATCAACGGCCAGGTCGGCATCCGGATCAACGCGGCCTCGCTGGTCGGCGATGCCGGCTCGCTGCTGGACCTGTCGGGCGGTGGACAGCTGCTGGGCGCGGCCTTCGTCACCGGCCGCGGCGGCTCGGTCGATACGCTGCTCAGTCCGCTCAAGGCCGGCGGCAAGGTCTACGCCATCGTGCCCGGCGCGAAGACGGCGCCGGTGCCCGGCGGCTACAACGCGGCCTGGACCGGCGCGGCGCCCGGCATCGGCCAGCAGATCACCCTTCCCGACGGCGTGCCCGGCCTGGCCGCCGGCACCTACACGCTGATGCCGGCCAACTACGCCCTGCTGCCCGGCGCCTTCCGCATCGAGCTCGGCGGTGCGGTGCAAGAGTTCGCGGGCGCGCTGCCGCTGCGCAACGGCTCCTACGCGCTGACCGGCGTGCAGGGCATCGCCAACACCGCCATCCGCGATTCGCTCGGCACCATGGTCACGGTCACGCCGGGCGCCACGCTGCGCACCTACTCGAGCTACAACGAGCAGGGCTACGACCAGTTCCAGTTCGCTCGCGCGAACACCTTCGGCACCCTGCGTCCGCAACTGGAGATCGACGGCAAGCAGCTGATCTTCAATGCCCGCGTCGCGCCCGACAACGCCAACGCCAGCGCGCTGGTGTTCAACGGCCGTGCCGACTTCTCGGCCGCCCGGGGCGGCTATCCGGGCGCCTTCTCGCTGCTCGGCGGCGTCTACACCGATCCCGCCGCCACCAACCTCGTCATCACCGCCGACGGCAGCGCCACGCGCAACGACGCCACCACGATCGCCGTGGCCGCGTCAGAGATCGGCAAGCTGCAGGCGCCCAACCTCTACATCGGCGGCATGCCGAACGTCACCACGCCGAACATCGCCCTGCAGGGCGTGATCGGCAACGAAGGCCTGATGGCGAAGAACCTGGTGCTCGAGCGCGGCGTGACGCTGACCGGCGGACAGGTGGTGCTCGGCGCCGCCAGCAAGATCACGCTCGAGGAGGGCGCCAGCATCAGCACGCTCGGCCAGGGCACGAGCTGGCTCGATTCGCGCAGCGGCCTTCTGTTCGGCCCCAAGGCCTCGCCCTTCGGCAGCACGGCCATCCTGCTGGTGTCCAACGGCACCTTCACGCTCGATGCGCCCTCGGGCCTGTACGGCAGCAACATCGAGCTGAAAGACGGCGTGGCGCTGTACTCCGAAGGCACGGTGGGCTTCTATTCCGACCTCGGCGTGTCGCTGGTCGGCACACCGAAGATCGGCACGCGCAACCTGTCGCTCGCCGTGCCCTCGTTCAACATCGGCACCGCGGCCGCGCTGGCGGCGGTGGCGCAATTGCCGGCGGGCATGAGCCTGGACCAGGGCATCCTCGACACGCTGTTCGCCGGCAATCGCGCCGCGGGCGTGCCCGCGATCGAGAACCTGGTGCTGAGCGCGGGCAAGTCGATCAACTTCTTCGGCACGGTCGACCTCGACACCATCGACCCGGCCACCGGCAAGTCGCACCTGAAGCAGCTGGTGTTCAACAGCCCTGCGATCTACGGCTATGGCGCGGCCGGCGACACGGTGCGCCTGAGCACCGACACGCTGGTGTGGAACGACACCTTCACGAAGGTCATCAACGACAACGCCAGCCGGCCGCTGTACGGCAGCGCCGCGCCCGGTGCCGTGATGGCGGGCGGCCCGGGCAGCGGCCGCTTCGAGGTCAACGCGAACAGCATCGTGTTCGGCTATCCGACGCCGGCACAGCCCGACAGCTCGGTGCGCTTCGACCGGCTGATGCTGGGCTTCTCGGACGTGGCGCTGAACGCCAGCGAGCGCATCGTCGGCAATGCCAACGGCACGGTCTCGATCTACCAGAACGGCGCCGACCCGAGCACCGCCTTCGATCCCGCCACCTATGCCGGCACCGGCGCCACGGTGCGGCTGAACACGCCGCTGTTCACGGCCGAGTCCGGCGCGGTGCTGGGGCTGTACGCGGGCGGCACGCTCTCCGTGACCGCGCCCGACGGCGCCACCGCCAGCAGCGACAAGGTCGGCGGCCAGATCGACCTGCATGCGGGCCGCATCGACATCGCCTCGGCGATCGTGCTGCCCACCGGCAAGCTGACGCTGACGGCCGAGGGCGACATCACGCTGGCCGCTGGCTCGCGGCTCGACGTGTCGGGCCGCAGCCTCGCCTTCTTCGACCAGGTGCGCAACACCTGGGGCGGCGACATCGTCATCGAGAGCCGGCACGGCAACGTGCTGCAGGCGCAGGGCTCGACGATCGACGTGTCGGCCGCGCACGAGGACGCGGGCACGCTGCGCGTCTCGGCGCTGAACGACGGCGCCGATGCGAAGCCCGATGCCGGCGTCGTTCGGCTGAACGGCACGCTGCGCGGCAGCGGCGCGCAAGGCCATGCGGGCGGCGGCATCGACCTGCGCGCGCAGCGCATCGGCGACAGCGCCGCCACGCTCACGAGCGACTTCGCGGCCCTGAACACCCGGCTCACCGAAGCCGGCTTCCTCGGCAGCCGCGGCTTCGCGTTCAAGCAGGGCAATCTGGAGATCGGCGACGAGCTCAAGGCGCGCGACGTCACGGTCTCGGTCGATGGCGGCAGCCTCACGGTGAAGGGCCGCATCGACGCCTCGGGCGAGCGCCCCGGCAGCATCCGCCTGGCCGCGCGCGACGACCTGCGCCTGGCGGGCGGCGCGGTGCTCGATGCGCATGGCACGGTGCTGCAGGTGGACAGCTACGGCCAGCCCATCGAGGCCCTGAACCGTGGCGCGATCGAGCTGACGTCGGCCCAGGGCTGGCTGCGGCTGGACGACGGCACCACGCTGGACGTGTCGGCGCCGGGCGTGAACTTCGGGCGCGTGGTGCTCAATGCGCGGCGCGCCACCGAGACGGGCGGCGACATCCTGGTCGATGCCTCGGGCCAGGTGAACGTTCACGGCGCGGCCAGCATCGCGGTGAACGGCTTCTGGACCTACGCGCCCACCGATGCCGCGGGCACCATCGTGCGCGACACCGGCGCCGACAACGTGCCGGCCGGCGCCGTCGGCCTGAACCAGATCGACGCGAAGAGCCAGGTCTTCTACGCCAACGCGCTCGCCAACGGCGCGCTGCAGGGCCGCCTGGCGGGCCTGAAGGCCTATGGCGATGCCTACCACCTGCGCCCGGGCGTGGAGATCATCAGCAGCGAGGCCTCGGGCGGCAAGCTCACGATCGCCAGCGACATCGACCTCGCGGACTACCGCTACGGCCGCGGCGAGCCGATGGCGCTGACGGTGCGCGCCGCGGGCGACCTCGACATCAAGGGCAGCATCACCGACGGCTTCGGCAAGCCCAAGGGCTCGCCCGACGACTTCACGGTGCTGCTGCTCGCCGGCGCCAAGCTGAACGCCGACTACGTGCTGCCGGAGAACGCGACGCTGGCGGTCGGCACCACGCTGGGCGTGGGCGTGACCCTGCCGTTCAACATCGAGCTGCACGACGGCGAGGTGCTGCGCGCGGGCGAGGCCACGCCGCGCCAGATCGTGCTGCATCCCGCCTACGACCCGAACGTGGGCGCGAACGTCTACTACTTCGGCGGCGCGAACTCCTGGGGCGAGATGCTGGAGCCGGTCCAGGTGGTCTCGGGACGCGTGGACGACTGGAACTGGAACGGCACCAGCTTCGGCCCCGGAAGCTACATCGCCTACGGCCTGGGCGACGGCGCGGTCATCTACCCCGGCACGGTGTTCCGTTCGGCCACGGCCGGCTATGCCGACGTGGTGCTGGCACCCCCGCCCCAGGTGGCGGCAGGCAAGTCGCTGCCGCAGGCGGTGACGCTGGCCGCGGGCTACACGCTGTCGGCGGCGTTGACCGCGACGGGCACCATCGCCACGCCGACCCGCACCTGGACCGCGGGCATGACCATTCCCGCTGGCACCGTGCTGCCGAGCGGCACGACGCTGGGCACCGGCGCCTCGCTGCCCTTCGACTTCGACATCGCCGCCACCACCTGGCAGGCGGGCAATCCCCTGGTGCTCGTCGGCGGCTACACCCTGACCGCGTCGATGGACCTGCCGGCCGGCACCGTGCTGCCCACGGGCACGGTGGTGTCGACCACGGCGGACGTGCTGTCGATGCGCTCGCGGCCGCTGTGGGCGCTGGCACCGATGCTCGCGGCCGGCAGCCCGTCGGCCTCGATCCGCCTGGTCGGCGGCGCCGACCTCGCCGCCGCCGATACGCGCGCGTTGCGATCAGCCAGTGCGCTGCGCGGCGCCGGCAACATCACGCTGGACGACTCGCGCATCAGCGGCCTGACGCAGAAGCCGATCTTCAGCGTGATCCGCACCGGCACCGGCGACCTCGACATCCTGGCCGGCGGCGACTTCAGCCAGGCCACGCCCTTCGGCGTCTACACCGCCGGCACGCAGAGCGAGCTGCCCGAAGGCAACGCGGCCTTCGAACTGCCGCGCGCCAAGCTCACCGGCGTGGCCGCCTACGACGCGGCGCTGAACGACCGCAGCACCTGGTTCCCCGACCACGGCGGCGACCTCTACATCGCCGCGCAGGGCAACCTGACCGACTGGGGACCGTTGAGGGACGACAAGACCACCTCCATCGCCAGCTGGCTGTGGACGCAGGGCGGCGACGGCATGGGACAGCAGCCGGCCTGGTCGATCAACTTCGGCACCTATGTGCAGACCGGCACGCGCTACAACCCGGCCACGGGCCGCAGCGACGCGCTGATCGGCGTCTCGGGCTTCGACGGTTTCGGCGCGCTGGGCGGCGGCAACGTCACGCTGCGCGTGGACGGCCATGCCGGCGTGCTCGAGGCCTACGACCCGAACGGCCTCGATGTCGGCACCCGGCCCGCGGGCGGCCTCACGGTGGCGGTCGGCGCCACCGGCCGCGTGACCTCGGTGACGACCCGCGACGGCGTCGTGACCGGAGGCACGCTGGTGCAGACCGGCGGCGGCGACCTGCGGCTGAAGATTGGCGGATCGCTCAATCCGGCGCCGGCCGCGGACCGCCGGGCCCTCGCCGACGAGATGAACGGCACCTTCGCCGACCTGCGCGGCGACATCGCCATCGACGCGGGGTCGATCGGCAGCCTCCAGCTCGCCTACGGCGTCAAGGGCTCACAGGATCCGCGCGGCGTGGACCTCTACACCGCCAGCCTCGCGGGCAGTGCCGGCGGTCCGGCCATCGTGCCCGGCGACGGCACGGCGAGCTTCCGCACCCGCGGCGACCTGGTGCTGGGTGGCTACGGCGATGCCACCATGCTCGATCCGGGCACCGTCGGGAACTACCAGTTCAACTACACCGTGCTCGGCACGCTGGCCTCGGACCCGACCAAGGTCGGCGTGGGCCGCAGTTGGTTCTCGCTGTGGACGCCGCGCACGGCCGTCTCGCTGTTCGCCGCCGGCGGCAACCTGGCGCCGTTCTGGGGCCAGGGCACCAGTGTCAACGAACAAGGCTATGGCGGCGTCTACGGCATCGCCCTGATGCCCGCGCAGTTCAGGGCCGTGGCCGGCAGCGGCAGCATCTACTACGGATCGCAGCAGAGCAATGCGCCCACCACCTACGAGCTGACACCATCGGCCGGCGGCCAGCTCGAGCTGCTGGCTTCGGATTCGATCTATGCCAGCGGCGCGGGCGAGGCGACGGCGCTGGTCGGCATGTCGGGCGCCCGGGCCGGCATCGACGCGCTGCCCAATCCGTTCAAGCCCGCCTGGCTGCTGGTCGCACCGAACTTCACGTCCAACATCGTCACGCTGACCATCGACGGGATCAACGGCTACGGCACCAACACGCTGGTGCGCATCGCGCCGCCGCCCTTCGTCGGCGGGCCGACGACCTACTCGCCCACGCTGGGGTACTTCGCCTTCCAGCCCGCGGACACGCCGGCCGGCGTGCTGCATGCCGGCGACACCGAGCCGATCCGGCTGTATGCCGTCGACGGCGACATCGTCGGCGCGACGCTGGGCGCCAGCCAGCCGGCCAGCACCTTCGGCGCGCCGCGGCCCGCCACCTACCTCGCGGCCAAGGCCGCGCAGGTGCGCGCGGGGCGCGACATCGTGGGCTTCGGTCTCGGGAATGCCAACGACCCGCTGGGCGCGCCGAGCGTGGTCATGAATGCCAACGACACCGACGTCTCATCGATCGAGGCCGGGCGCGACATCTTCTATGCCAACGCCCGCATCGCCGGTCCCGGCACGCTCGAGGTCGCGGCCGGGCGCAACATCTACCAGGGCGACAAGGGCACGATCGTGAGCATCGGCCAGGTGGTGCCGGGCGACAACCGCGCGGGCGCGCACGTCGTGCTGCAGGCCGGCACCGGTGCCGGCGGCCCGGCCTACGCGGGGCTGATGAAGTACCTGGATCCCGCCAACCTGCTGCCCGAGGGCACCGCGCTCGCGGGCTCGGGCAAGGTGGTCAAGACCTACGAGCAGGAACTGGCCGAGTGGCTGAAGAAGACCCACGGCTTCGGCGGCAGCCCCGCCGAGGCGCTGGCCTACTTCGGCACGCTGGCGCCCGAGCAGCAGCACATCTTCCTGCGCACGGTGTACTTCGCGGAGCTGCGCGCGGGCGGACGCGAATACAACGACGAGGCCAGCAAGCGCTACGGCTCCTACCTGCGCGGGCGCGATGCGATCGCCGCGCTGTTCCCGAAGCTCGATGCCGAGGGCAACGCCATCGAGCGCGACGGCGACATCACCCTGTTCGGCGGCTCGGGCGTGCGCACGCTGTTCGGCGGCAGCATCGAGCTGCTGGCGCCCGGCGGGCAGGTGGTGGTGGGCGTGCAGGGCCAGGTGCCGCCCTCGACCGCGGGCATCGTCACGCAGGGCGCGGGCGACATCGGGATCTTCAGCCAGGGCAGCATCCTGCTGGGCCTGTCGCGCATCATGACCACCTTCGGCGGCGGCATCCTCGCGTGGTCGGAAGAGGGCGACATCAATGCCGGGCGCGGCTCGAAGACCACGCTGGTCTACACGCCGCCCAAGCGCGAGTACGACACGCTGGGCAACGTGAAGCTCTCGCCCAACGTGCCGAGCACGGGCGCGGGCATCGCGACGCTCGACCCGATCCCGGAAGTACCGCTGGGCGACGTCGACCTGATCGCGCCGCTGGGCACCATCGACGCGGGCGAGGCCGGTATCCGCGTCTCGGGCAACGTGAACCTCGCGGCGCTGCAGGTGGTGAACGCCGCCAACATCCAGGTCAAGGGCGAATCGAAGGGCCTGCCGGTGGTGGCTTCGGTCAACGTGGGCGCGCTCACCAATGCGAGCGCGGCGGCTTCTCAAGCCGCGATGGCCGCGCAGGACACGGTGCAGCGCGAACGCGCCACCGCGCGCCAGGCGCTGCCCTCGGTGTTCACCGTGCGCGTGCTGGGCTTCGGCAACGAGCCGGCGGGCGCGAGCCCGGGCGAGGAGAAGAAGCCGACGCCGCAAGCCGGCTCGCTCTCTTCCTCGGCTCCGACGGGCCCCGACGCGCGGATTCCGGTCCAGGTGCTCGGCCATGGCGGCGGCTTCGATGCCTCGGTGCTGTCGATGCTGAGCAGCGAAGAGCGGCGCCTGCTGCGGCAAGGCCGCTAGGCCTTCTTCCACGCCTGCCTGCCTCCTCCGCTCCCGCTTGCCGCGGGGCGGAGGGCGGCGCCCTGCGCGCGGCAGCAGCGGAGTTTGCAACCCCTGAATGCGGAGATCGAACGGCCATGGACCTGAGCGTTATGCAGTATCTGGACGTCGTCGCGCCAGCCGATGCGGCCGAGGCGCACCCCGGCGGCATCGACGACGGCCTCGCGCTGCGCGAGGTGCTGGTCATGAACTACGAAAGCCTGAAGCGCCGCCTGGTGCGCAAGCTCGGTTGCCCGGACCTGGCGAGCGACTGCCTGCACGACGCCTGGCTGCGGCTGGGCGACTCCGCGGCCCCGATGCTCACGCGCAGTCCGCAGGCCTATGTCTACCGCGTCGCCTGCAACGTCGCCATCGACGGGCTGCGCCGCAACCGGTTCTGGCAGTCGGCGGGCGAGGAGGCGGTGGCACCGGAGGCGATGGCCGATCCCGCGCCGGGGCCCGACGTCATCGTGGAGAAGCGTTCCGAGATGCGCGCGATGGACCGCGCGCTGCAGCGCCTGCCGGGCCGGCATCGCGCCGTGCTGGTGGCGCTGCGCATCGAGGAGCGCACGCGCGAGGAAGTGGCCGACTGGCTGCAGATGTCGCTGCGCAGCGTGGACACCACGCTGCGCCAGGCGCTCGACCACTGCGCCGAGGTCTCGGGCCAGAAGGTGCGCGTGGGCGTCAGCGGGCCGCGCCGGCACTGGCGCGCCGATGCTGAGGTGAGGCGCTAGAGCTGGTCGATGGCGCTGCCCGCCGAAGCCGCGGCGCCGAGCGCGAAGCGCTGCTGCGTGCCCACGTAGAAGCTCGCGCCGAAGCGCCCCACGGGCCGGTAGTCCTGCAGCTGCACGCGCCAGCGCTCCGTGTCCACGAGCCCGTCGCGCACCGCGAGCCATTTCACGCGACCGAAGAACACGTAGCGGCTGTCGGTTTCCATCGTCTCGTGCAACACGCATTCGAAGCCCACGGGCGCCTCGGCGATGCGCGGCGGCGCGACGCTGTTCGATGGGATCGCATGCAATCCGGCATGCGCGAGCTCGCTGGTTCCGCGCGGCAGCGAATCGCCACAGGCATGCATCTGCTCGGCCATCGCCTCGTCGGTCAGGTGCACGACGAACTCGCCGGTGCGCAGGATGTTGGCGGCCGTGTCCTTGATGCGGCCGTCGTGCAGGCGGTTGATGCTCACGAACACCAGCGGCGGGTCTTCGCCCACCATGTTGAACATGCTGAAGGGCGCGGCGTTGACCGTGCCCTCGGGCTCGAGCGTGGTGATCAGCGCGATCGGCCGCGGGACGATGAGGCTCGCCATCAGCTTGTAGCGGGCGTAGGGGTCAAGGGTCTGGAAGTCGATTTCCATGGAGGTTGGGCGTCGGTTATTTAAGAAATCGCATGCAATTTGTTTTTAATTCTGCATGCGGATGGTGCGTTCATGTGCGCTGGAGGCTTCATTGTTGTGCGGTGCGTGTTTCGGTGAATACGGGAGGATCGGTCGATTTCATTGGGGAATTCAAGAATTTTCGCGGACGGTGGCCCTTGGCATGAAGGATGCATGCGGAAAAAATCGTATGCAATCCGTGTTCCACCCTTTCTGAAGGAGTCGTCATGTCCGCAGCCCCGCTTCCGCCCCCGCGCGATCTCAGCCGTCGCACCTTCCTGCAAGCCGGCCTCGCCGCCGGTGCCGCGGCCGCCGGCGCGGCCTGGACCCCGGCCGATGCGGCATCGCCCCAGGTGCTGAACTATCTCTCCTGGCCCGGCAATGCCGATCCCTACCTGATCGAGGCTTTCGAGAAGGCCCATGGCGTGAAGGTGCGCATCAAGGAATACGTGGGCGGCGACCAGATGATGGCCGTCATCAACCAGTCCCCGCCCGGCAGCTTCGACGTCGTGCTCGCGGACGCCGAGTACATGCACCTGCTGCACGAGGCCGACTTCATTGAGGCGCTCGACCCCGCCGACTATCCGCTCAAGGACTACTGGCCCGAGTTCCAGAAGTTCCCGCTGCACTGGTTCGACGGCAAGCTTTACGGCGTCATGACGGACTTCGGCTACCTGGGCCTGTCGTACAACACCAAGGCCTTCACGCCCAAGGAGGTGGCCTCCTATGCGGCGCTGTGGAGCGAGAAGGCCAGGGGCAAGGTCGGCCTGTTCGACTGGTACCTGCCGTCGATGGGCTCGATCAGCCTGGCCAACGGCAACCGCCCGCCCTTCGACATCGACAAGGCGCGCTTCGAGGCCGTGAAGAAGAAGCTCTTCAGCCTCAAGCCGCAGGCCTCGGGCTTCTACACCATCGCCGACATCTTCTCGTCGATGACCAATGGCCGCGCCCAGCTCGTGCCCGGCATCGGCGAATGGATCACGCTCGGGCTGCGCCAGAACGGCGTGCCGGTCGACACCATCATCCCGGAGGAGGGCGGGCTGCAGTGGACCGAGTCGCTGTCGATCGTCAAGGGCACGCCCAAGCGCGACCTCGCGCGCAAGTTCATCCAGTACACGACCTCGCCCGAAGGCCAGGTGCGCATGGCCACCAAGGCCGACAACAAGAAGAGCATTCCCTCGATGGCCGGCTGGAAGCTGCTCAACGAGACCAAGCCGAAGGAGGCCGAGATCCTGCGCATGACGCTCAAGGGGCCGAACGTGATGGACGAGTACAAGGCCAAGAAGATCCAGTTCCGCCAGCTGCCCTCGAAGCAGTCGATCGAGGACTGGAACGACGCGTGGAGCCAGTTCAAGAGCCTCTGAGCGCGCGCACCATGAACGCCTCCTCCACGCCATCGATGGCGATCGCTCCCGTGCCCGCCAGAGGCCGTGCGAGCGCGCGCCGCGGTCCCTCGCCCAGGACGGTGCCGGTGCTGCTCGGCCTGCCCGTGCTGCTGTGGCAGCTCGTCTTCTTCGCGGCGCCGCTGCTGTTCCTCGTGGTCGTCACCTTCTGGCAGGTGCGCTCCTTCAAACTGCAGCCGGCGCTGTCGCTCGACAACTGGACGCGCATCCTCGGCGCATCGAGCTTCCACCAGGCCGCGCTGCACAGTCTCGCGGTCTCGGCCACGGCCACGGTGCTCGCGCTGGCGATCGCATTTCCGGCCGCCTACACCATCGCGTTCCGGCTGCCCGCGCGCTGGCGCGACGCCGCGATCGCGGCGCTGCTGGTGCCGGTGTTCTCGAGCTACATCCTGCGCATCTATGCATGGCAGATCGTGCTGAGCCCCGAGGGGCTCGCGAACACGCTGCTGGGCGTGTTCGGCGTGCCGGCGCTGCCCTTGCTGGGTGGCGCGCTGTCGCTGCAGATCGGCCTGCTGACGCTGAGCCTTCCGGTCGCGGTGCTGATCCTGGTGTTCGCGCTCGGCGGCGTGGATTCGTCGCTGGTCGAGGCCGCCGAAAACCTCGGCTGCAGGCGGCTGCGCGTGGTGGGCCATGTGCTGCTGCCGGCCATCCGCCCGGCGCTGGTGCTCGCGGGCTCGACCACCTTCCTGCTGGCCTTCGGCGACTACGTGAGCCCGGTGTTCATGACGGGCAGCAATCCACCGACCCTGTCGATCCTGATCGTCGACACCGTCAAGTCGGGTTCGCAATGGCCGCGGGCCTCGGTGATCGGCGTCTGCATGCTGGCGCTGCTCGGCCTCGTGCTGGGGCTGGCCCGGCGCCTGGGTGCGAGGAGCGCCGGATGACCGGTATCGACCACGCGCGCGCCAGGAAGATCTCGCGCGCCGCGCAGTACGCCTGGCTGGCCCTGCTGTTCGCCTTCATCGCTGCGCCGATGCTGGTCATCGTCGTGTTCTCGTTCGACGCGAACCGCTACCCCACGATCCCGTGGGGCGGCTTCAGCCTGCAGTGGCAGCGCGCGATCCTCGACGACGCGATGGTGCGCGACGCCTTCGTCAACACGCTGGTGGTCGCGCTCGGCACCGCGGTGCTCTCGACCGTGCTCGGCTTCGCGGCCGCCTACCTCGACCACCGCTATCGCTACCGCGGCAAGTCGGCCTTCGCGATGCTGGTGGCCATTCCGCCGGCCGTGCCGGCCACCATCCTCGGCATGGCGATGCTGGCCTTCCTGTCGCGCATCGGCCTGTTCGGCCGGCTCGAGGCCATCGTCGCCTGCCACGTGGCGATCGCGACCTCGTTCTCGATGGCGATCATCCGCCTGCGCCTCGGCGAACTGGGGCCCGACATGGAGCAGGCCGCCTGGAACATGGGTGCGTCGCCGGCCACGGGCCTGGTGCGCGTCGTGATCCCGTTCTGCCGGTCGTCGCTGATCGCTTCCTTCTTCCTCGCGGCGGCGGTCTCGTTCGACGAATTCATGATCGCCTGGTTCGTCGGCGGCGTGCACGAGACGCTGCCGGTGCGCATCCTCAACCTGCTGCAGGGCCAGGTCAGTCCGAAGATCAACGCCATCGGCACCGTGGTGCTGGCGGTCAGCGTGGCGCTGGTGCTGCTCGCGCAGCGCTTCATGGGCGTGCGGGCCGGACGACCGGCCACGCGCATCGCAACCGAGTGAGACCAGGATGAACAACGACGCTTATGTTTCGCTGCGTGCGCTCGACAAGCGCTTCGCTGGCCACCACGCCGTGCGCGGCATCGACCTCGACATCGCGGCCGGCGAGTTCGTCGCCATCATGGGGCCCTCGGGCTGCGGCAAGTCCACCACCTTGCGGCTGCTGGCCGGGCTGGACCAGCCCAGCTCCGGCGACATCCTGATCGGCGGGCGCAGCATGCGCGACGTGCCGGCCTACCAGCGCGACACGCCGATGGTGTGGCAGAGCCTGGCGCTGTTCCCCTTCCTCACGGTGGCCCAGAACGTGGAGTTTCCGCTGCGCATGAAGGGACTGGGCGCCGAGGCGCGGCGCAAGCGCGCGCTCGACTGGCTCGGCCGCATGGGGCTTGCGGGCATGGGCGACCGGCAGATCGCGCAGCTCTCGGGTGGCCAGCGCCAGCGCGTGGCCATCGCGCGGGCGCTGGTCACCGAGCCCTCGATCCTGCTGCTCGACGAGCCGCTGAGCGCCCTCGACGCGCACCTGCGCGTGCGCATGCAGACCGAGCTCGCGCGGCTGCACCGCGAGCTGCGCATCACCTTCGTCTACGTGACGCATGCGCAGTCGGAGGCCTTCGCGCTGGCCGACCGGATCGTGATCATGAACGAGGGCCGCATCCAGCAGGTGGGCGCGCCGCAGGACGTCTACCGCGCGCCGGTGAACCCCTTCGTGGCCGACTTCATCGGCACCAACAACCTGCTGACCGGCACGGTGGGCGCGCTCGACGCCGAAGGTTGGGCGCGTGTCGACGGCGCGCTCGGCAGCTTCGCGGTGCCGGCGCGGCGCGCGCTGGACCGCGGCGCCGACGTGAGCTTCGTGGTGGCGGCCGACCGCGTGTCGCTCAGGCCGTCGGAGGCCGAGGCACCCGCGGGGGCTTCGCGCCTCGAGGGCGCCGTGCTGGGCCTGGAGTTCGTCGGTTCCACACAGACGGTCTTCATCGAACTGCCGGGCGGGCACGAGTTCCGGGTCCAGAAGCAGCAGCACGAGATCGAGTCGCTCGAGCTCGCGCCGGGCCGGCGCGTGGGCCTGCATTGGGACCCCAGGCATGCGTGGCTGTTGCCGCGCAACGCCTGACGACCTATCAACCTTGGAGCAGCACACATGTACGAAGAGAGATTCATGCGCCAGGCGCTGGCCTTGTCCGCGCAGGCACTCGCGAAACCCGGCACCGAGCCTTTCGGTGCGGTGATCGTGAAGGACGGCCAGGTGGTCGGCGAGGGCTTCAACCATTCGGTCGCGCACTTCGACCCGACCTCGCATGGCGAGGTCGAGGCCATCCGCGATGCCTGCCGGCGGCTGCGCCGCGTCGACCTGTCGGACTGCGAGCTGTATTCGTCGTGCGAGCCATGCGCGATGTGCGTGGCCGCGATGCGCGTGGCGGGCATCCGCCGGCTGTTCCATGCCGCCACGCTCGCGCAATCGGGCGCGGCCTTCGAGGGCCTGCCCGTGGCGGCGCGTCATCCCATCGACGTGGACGAGCTGCGCCGCGTGGCCGGTGCCACGCTCGCCGAAGGCCTGACGCCCGCCGAGCAGCACCTGCCGTGGGATGCGATCGAGATCCTCGAGGCCTGGGCGGCCCCGCGCAAGCTGCCGCAACCTTCCCGTTGAGCGGGGCACCGGCACGGCCGCGGGCGCAATAATCGCGCTTCCCGATCCTTTCGCCATGCGACACCCAGCCCCGTGCCACCCTCCAGACGCCCGCCGAGCCCCGCCACTGTTCCCGACGACAAGCTCGGCCGCACGCGGACCGAGACCGTGCACGAGGCCCTGCGCCTGGCCATCATCGAGCAGAGCCTCCAGCCCGGCGCGCGCCTGCCCGAGGACGCGATCGGCGAGAGCTTCGGCGCCAGCCGTACCATCGCGCGCGAGGCGTTGGGCCGGCTCGCGGTCGAAGGCCTGGTCGAGCTCAAGCCCAACCGCGGCGCCTTCGTGGCCAACCCCAGCCTCGAGGAGGGCCGCGAGATCTTCCAGGTGCGCAACGGGCTCGAGCGCACGGTGGTGCAGACGCTGTCGGGCAAGCTCTCGGCGGCGCACGAGTCCACGCTGCGCTCGCACGTCGTCAAGGAGCAGCAGGCCTCGGGGCGCGATGCCGTGCGTTCGATGCGCCTGGCCGGCGAGTTCCATCTGCAGCTCGCCGCGATGACGGGCAACCAGCTGCTCGAACGCTATGTGCGCGAGGTGGTCTCGCGCTGCTCGCTGATCCTCGCGACCTATGGCCGGCCGCATTCCAGCGAATGCGCCGTGACCGAGCATGCGGAGATCGTCGATGCCCTGGCCAAGGGCGATTTCGAAACGGCCGCCGACGTGATGCAGCGGCACCTCGAAGCGGTGGCCGACCGCGCGCTGCCGCCGATCCGCGCGGGCGTGGACATCCGGGACGTGCTGGCGCGCTATGCGTCGGCGTCGGCGGGCACCGGCCTGGAAGCCGAGGCCGCGGCGGTTCCGGCGCACCAGGCGAAGGGCGGCGGGCGCGGGCGGCCGCGGAAGAAGGGATAGGCGCTGCGGCGAGCCGACGGCCACGTCCCGCAGGAAGCTCAGGCCAGCGTCTCATCCAGCCAGTCGAAGATGCGCGCATTCGACAAGCGGTAGTTGCCGACTTGGCAGTGCGCGCCCGCACCTTCGGCGCGGGTGAATCGGATCAGCGTCTTGGGGCAGGTCAGGTGGTCATAGAGCATCTGCGGCTGGCCCTTGAAGAACATGTCGTCCTCGGCTTCGCACACCAGCGTCGGGCAACTGATCTTCTCGGCGATCCCGTTCGCGACGTTGTAGTCGAGCACCTTGGCGTAGTACTCGCGCGGCGTCTTCGCGCCGGTCGCGAACATGCCGTGATGGATGGCCCAGCGTGCGGTGGGAGACTGCTTCATCGCGGCCTCCAGGCGCTGGTCGATCTCGGGCGCGTGTTCGGACCTGAGCTCGTCCCGGATCGTGGCTTGCCGATCCGCCGGGAAGCGCGCGAGATGCGGCGCGGCGTAGTCGTAGAGGCCGTCATTGGCGATGACGGCCACCAGGCGCTTCTCGAAGGCGGCGGCGCGCGGCGCCAGCAGCCCGCCGAGGCTCTCGCCCATGAGCGCGATCTTCCTGGGATCGACGCCGGGCTGCTTGAGCAGGAAGTCGACCACCGGCGTGATGACCTTTTCCCAGTCCGGCCGGAACACCAGGCCGCGGCGCAACGCTTCGTACTGCCCGGGGCCATCGAAGGCCAGGACGTTGTAGCCGCGTTCGACGCCCGCGCGGGCGCTGGTGTGGTGCATCTCCCTCGCCGAGCCGTCGAAGCCGGTGTGCAGGATCAGCGTGGGGCGACGCTTGCTCGAGCGGTCGACGCGATGAAAGTAGCCAGGCAGCGTCGTGTTCTCGTACGGAATCTCGACCGGCGTGATCGGTTGCTCGAAGAGCGAGGCGGCCGTGCGGTAGCACTCGACGCCCAGCTTGAAGGCGCGCTTCACGCGCGGGTCCTCGGGGTTCTCGTGGAGAAAGAACTCGGCATAGGAGTGGTAGTTGCCCGCGCGCAGGTAGCCGTCGCGGGCGCTCACGCGGTGGCCGCGCGCGAGCTGGCTGGCCGCTTCCTTGGCGATGCGGTCGGCCGTGGCGTTCCACTGCGTGTACCAGCTGTCGTAGTTGCCCGATTCGATGGCCTGCGAAGTCACGAGGACCTCGCCGAACTGGGCCACGCCATAGGAACTGCTCCCGAAGATCCGTTCGGTCTCGAACCAGAACTGGGCGTTGTCCGCGAAAAGCGGTGGCGCTGCCGCTTCGGATGCGCCCCGTGCCGCTGGGGCCGTGGCGCTCGCGCCGGTCGCCGGCAACGCGCCTGCGAGCGCCGCTGCCGCGAATGGAAGCCCGGCCAGGATGGAACGTCGATGCATGGGTATGTCTCTCGTAAAGTTGTTGACGCTGTAAACGATAGCAGGGCAACTTTCTTAACGCAATAATAGTTTCATTAACAAGGGCAAAAAAATGACTGTCAGATCCCGCCCGGGCGGGCGCACCGCCCGCACCAAGGAGGCGGCCCTGGAGGCCGCGACGGCCTTGATGGCCGAGCGCAAGGGGGAGGCCATCACCATGGCGGAGGTGGCCGAGCGCGCGGGCGTGGCGCCCACCAGCCTCTACCGGCGCTGGCCCGATGTCCGGGCACTCATCGCGGAAGCGGCGGTCGGGCAGCTCATGCGCGAGCAGCCGATGCCCGACACCGGGTCGTTGCGCGGCGACCTGTGCGCCTGGGCCCGCGCGGCCGCGCAGCAGATCGCCAGCGGCGAGTCCGTCCTGTTTCAGGCCCTGGCCGCGAATGCGGCTTCGGCTGGCGCCGGCAGGAAGGCTTCCGGGGCCGAGCCGCTGCAGCCGCGGGGCAGGCAGATCGCGGCGATGCTGGAGCGCGCCCGGGAGCGCGCGGAAGCGGCGCCGCCAGTGGCCGATGTGCTCGATCACGTGCTGGCCCCTCTCTACATGCGGGCGCTGTTCGGTGCCCCTGCCGACGCGGATTACGCCGAGAAACTGGTCGACCGCCTGTTGGGCTGAGGCGCGCGTGTCGGGGCCTGGGCCATGCCGGCCCGGGGTAAACCCCAGGGCATTTTTGCTTACGACATAAACTATGTTGTTTACACTATACGCAACCCGACGCGATCGAACCGCGGCGGGACGCTCCGCCGCCGATCCCCGCATCGAGCAGCGGACTCGAACAATGAAGAGACAGGCGGTAAACAAGTGCTCGAGATCCAACAACTTGGCATGTCGTTCGGCGGCGTGCATGCGCTGTCGGGGGTGTCGATGGCCATCGAACCGGGCCGCATCTACGGCCTGATCGGCCCGAACGGCGCCGGCAAGTCCACGGCCATCAATGCGATCACCGGAACCATCGTTCCCTCCGCCGGCCGCATCCTCTGGCACGGCAAGGACGTCTCGCGCTGGCCCCAGCACCGGCGCGCGCGCTCGGGACTGGCGCGCACCTTCCAAAACCTGGCGCTGTTCCACAAGCTGTCGGTGCGGGAGAACGTCGCCTGCGGTGCCATCCACGCCCACGACGACGCGGGCCTGCGGGGCGCGGTCGACGCCGCCCTCGATGCCTTCGGCCTCGCGCAGGTGGCCGACGAGCCGGTCGACGTGCTCTCGCTGGGAACCCGCAAGCGCGTCGAGATGGCGCGCGCCACCGTCGCGAAGCCCAGGCTGCTCCTGCTGGACGAGCCCGCCGCGGGCCTGACCGGCAGCGAGATCGCGGAGTTCTCCGCGCGCATGCGTGCGTTCCGGGATGGCGGTGGCGCCGTGCTGCTGGTGGAGCACGACATGAGCCTGGTGATGAGCCTGTGCGAGCACCTCTTCGTGCTCGACTTCGGCCAGCTGATCGCCGCCGGCACGCCCGGCGAGGTCCGCGCCAACCCGGCCGTGCAGGCCGCCTACTTCGGAGCCGGCGATGAGCAACTTCACTGAAGCGCCCGCGCCCGCCTTGCTCGAGGTGGACCGCGTGACGGCGGGATATGGCGGGCCGGCCGTCGTGCGCGACGTGTCGCTGGCCATCAAGGAAGGCCGGATCACCGCGCTGCTCGGTGCCAACGGCGCCGGCAAGACCACGCTGATGCGTGCCATCTGCGGCATGGTCAGGTTCACGGGGTCGATCGTGCTGGGCCACGAGCTCCTGTCGGGCCAGCGCACCGAACGGATCGCCCGCCTCGGTATCGCGCATGTGCCCGAAGGCCGCGGCACCTTCATCGACCTGAGCGTCGAGGAGAACCTGCGCGTCGGCTGTTTCGCCAGGTCGACGAAGGAGGGTGCCGCCGAGGCCATGGAGCGTATCTATGGCTGGCTGCCGCGGCTGGCCGAACGGCGCACGCAGCGCGCCGGCAGCCTTTCGGGTGGCGAGCAGCAGATGCTGGCCATCGGCCGTGCCCTGATGGCCAAGCCCCAGGTGCTGTTGCTGGACGAGCCTTCGTTCGGGCTGGCGCCGCGCGTGGCGGCCGAGATCATGCGGCTGCTGCGCCGGCTGCAGTCGGAGACGAGCATGGGCATCCTGCTGGTCGAGCAGAACATCGAAATCGCGCTGGGGCTGGCCGACGATGCCTATGTCCTGCGAACCGGCGCCGTGGTCGCGAGCGGCCCCGCGGCGCAACTGCGCGGGAGCCATGCGCTGCGCGATGCCTACCTGGGAGCGCATTGATGGAGGCACTCGTCAACCAGATCGTCGCGGGCCTCACCACCGGCTGCGCCTATGCGCTGATCGGCCTGGCGCTGGTCATCGTCTACCGCACCACCAGCCACGTCAATTTCGCGCAGGGCGAGATGGCGACCTTGACGACCTACGTCGCGTGGTCGCTGCTGCAAGCCGGCGTGCCCTACTGGGGCGCCTTCGCGCTCGCGATCGTCGTGGCGTTCATCTTCGCCGCGAGCCTCGAACGCTGGGTGATCGGACGCCTCGGTGCCTCCTCGCCGATGGCGACCGTGGCGGCATTCATCGGCCTGTTCATGATCCTCCACAGCCTTACCGGATACATCTGGGGCCATGACGTGCGCGAGTTCCCGAGCCCGTTCCCGGCCGGTGCGCTGGCGGGCGGCCTGGTGTCCGGCCATCAGGTGGGCGTGGCCGCGGTCACGACCGTGCTGCTCGTTCTGTTGTGGGCCTTCTTCCGCTTCACCTCGGTCGGGCTGGCCATCCGTGCCGCGGCGCAGAACCCGGGCTCCGCGCGATTGAGCGGCATCTCGACCAAGGCAATGGCCGCATTCGGCTGGGGCCTGGCCTCGGCCATGGGGGCGGTGGCCGGGATGATGATCGCGCCGCAGCTCTACCTCGATCCCAACATGATGAGCGGCGTGCTCATCTACGGATTCGCCGCCGCCCTGATGGGAGGCATCCAGAGCGTGCCCGGCGCGGTCATCGGCGGCCTGGCCCTCGGTGTGCTCGAGAACCTGCTGGGCGCCTACGTGGTCGGCACGCAGCTCAAGCTCACAGTGGCAATGGTGCTGATCGTGGGCATGCTGGTCTGGCGCCCCGACGGCCTGATGGGCCGGCCCAGTGCCAAGAGAGTCTGACGACATGAACACTTCCAATCGATCGATCCTCGCCGTGGCACTGGTGGCCGCACTGCTGCCGCTGTTCGTGCCGGACTTCCTGACCTTTCAGCTGACCCAGGCCATCGGGTTGGGCATCGCGCTGGTGGGACTCAACGTGCTCACGGGCATGGCGGGCCAGCCTTCGCTCGGCCACGGCGCCTTCTTCGCCATCGGCGCCTACGGCACCGCGATGCTCGTCGAAGCGGGGCTGCCCTGGTGGAGCGCGCTGCCGCTGGCCTGCGTCGCGGGAGCCCTGGTGGCGTTCGTGATCGGCAAGCCCATCCTGCGCCTGGAGCACACCTACCTGGCGCTGGCCACCTTCGCCATCGCGCTGGCGCTGCCGCAGCTGGTGCGCAATGCGGCGGTCGAACGCTGGACCGGTGGCGCGCAAGGTCTGCAGCTCGATCGCCCGTCGCCGCCCGCCTGGCTCGAGCCCTGGGTCAACCAGGACATGTGGATGTACTGGGTCGCGCTGGCACTGGCGATCGCCGTGGTGCTCGCCGTCCGCCGCCTGGCGCGCGGTCGGCTGGGGCTGGAGCTGCGCGCGCTCAGCGACCACACGGTGGCGGCGGCCGCCTGCGGCATCGACGTGTCGCGCAGCAAGGCGTTGGCCTTCGTGCTGAGCGCGGCCTGCGCCTGCGCGGGGGGCGGGCTGTACGCGCTCAACGTCCAGCTGGTCGCGCCCGACAGCTTCACCCTGTTCCTGTCGCTGACCATGGTGGCCGGACTGGTCGTGGGCGGGCTCGGCACGGTGCTCGGCCCCTGGATCGGCGCCCTGTTCGTGCAGTTCGTTCCGTCCCTGGCCGACCGCGTCTCCACCGCGGCGCCCTGGGCCGTCTTCGGCGTGGCGATCCTGCTCGTCGTGTTTCTTCAACCGCGCGGCATCGCCGGGATGCTGCGCCTCGTCCAACGTACCAAGGGAGGTTTCTGATGCCACGCGCCAAGACACCAGAGGAGCGCCAGGAGATCCGCGATCTCATCTGCCAGGTCGGCGAACGCATGTTCGTCGAGCGCGGCGTGAACGGCGTGAGCATGCGCGACCTGACCGCCGAGCTGGGCCTGAGCCCGATGGCGCCGTACCGCTACTTCAAGGACAAGGCCGAGATCCTGGCCACCGTGCGGGCCGCGGCCTTCTCGCGCTTTTCCGACGCGGTCGAGGCGGCATTCGCCAGCGGCAAGACGCCGGCCGCGCGTGCCCGCGCCATCGGCACGGCCTACCTGGGCTTCGCGCTGGCCGAGCCCAATGCCTACCGCCTGATCTTCGACCTGACGCAGCCTCACGAGGAGCAATACCCGGAGCTGGCGTTCCAGAGCGCGCGCGCCAAGGAGATCCTGTCGCGCCAGTCGAAGGACCTGATCGATGCCGGCCTCGCGCCCGACGACGTCGAGGAGGTGACGCATTCGCTGTGGTCGGCCGCCCATGGCGTGTGCGTGCTCTACATGGCCGGCAAGTTTCCCAGCGCGGACAGGGCGCGCGACGCCTACCGCAACACGATGCGCTGGCTCTTCATGGGGCTGCATGCCGAAGCGCAGAAGGCCCCCCGTTCCACTTCCAAATCCGCCAAGGAGTCCCGATGAAACTGAACCGACGCACGGTCGTGCTGGGCGCGCTCGCCTCAATGGCGGCACCGTTGCCCGCCCTGGCGCAGAAGCGCCATGGGCCGGGTGTGAGCGACAGCGAGATCAGGATCGGCTCGACCATGCCGTTCAGCGGCCCGGTGTCGATCCTGGGCACGCTGGGCAAGACCTCGCTGGCCTACTTCAACCAACTCAACGCCGCGGGCGGCATCAACGGGCGGCGCATCAAGCTGATCCAGTACGACGACGGCTACAACCCCGGCAAGGCACTGGAACTGACGCGGCGGCTCGTCGAGCAGGACGAGGTTTCGCTGATCTTCGAGACGGTGGGGACGGCGACCAACAACGCGATCTATCGCTACCTCAACGGCAAGAAGGTGCCGCAGCTTCTGATCTTCAGCGGCGCGAACAAGTGGAACGACGTGGCCAACGCGCCTTTCACGATCTCGGGCATGCCCACCTACAACGCCGAAGGACGCATCTACGCGCGCTGGATCCTTGAGAACATGCCCGGCGCCAGGATCGCCATCTTGATGCAGAACGACGACTTCGGCCGTGACTACCTGGCCGGCATCAAGGCCGGCCTCGGCGACAAGGCCAAGGACATGATCGTCGCGCAGAGCACCTACGAGACGACCGACGCATCGGTCGACTCGCAGGTGGTGAGCCTCAAGGGCAGCGGCGCGAACGTGTTCATCTCGCTGTCCAACGGCAAGTTCACGGTGCAGTCGATGAAGAAGGCGCACGACATCGGCTGGAAGCCGCAGGTCATCCTGCCGCTCGGCAGCTCCTCGCTCTCGGCGATCATGCGGCCGGCCGGCGCCGAGGCGGGCAAGGGCGCCATCACGGGCGTCTACAACAAGCCCGTGTCCGACCCGCAGTTCGACAAGGACCCCGGCGTGGTCGGGTTGCGCGAGTTCCTCAAGAAATGGCTGCCCGAGGCGGATCCGAGCGATTCGCTGGTCGGCGGTGGCTACACGGCCGCGCAGGTGCTGGAGAACATCCTGCGCCGCTGCGGCGACGACCTGACGCGCGAGAACATCATGAAGCAGGCCAGCAGCCTCTCGGGCCTCACGACGCCGCTGCTGATGCCGGGCATCACGCTGAGCACGAGCGAGAAGGACCACGAGCTGTATGGCCACCTGTGGCTGCAGCGCTTCGACGGCAACGCCTGGATCCCCTTCGGAAAGGCTCTCTCGGTATGAACGATCCGGCACTCAATGTCTTCGTCGCCGGCGGCACGAGCGGCATCAACCTGGCCATCGCCGAGTCCTTCGCCAGGGCCGGCGCGAATGTCGGCGTGCTGTCGCGCGACAGCGCGAAGGTCGATGCGGCGGTGGCGCGACTCGGGGCGCTCAACGGGCAGCGCGCCGCGGGGTGGCCGGCCGATGTGCGCGAGTTCGAGGCCGTGAAGGCCGCACTGGAAGGATTCCACACGCGCTTCGGCGCCATCGACGTGCTGGTCTCGGGCGCGGCGGGCAACTTCCGCGCGCCTGCGCTCGGCATGTCGCCCAAGGGTTTTCGCACCGTGATCGACATCGACCTGATCGGCACCTTCCACGTGCTTCAGGCCGCGCACGAGTTCCTGCGCAAGCCCGGTGCATCGATCATCAACATCTCGGCCTCCCAGGCCTACGTGCCGATGATGATGCAGAGCCATGTCTGCGCGGCCAAGGCCGGCATCGACATGCTGACGCGCACCCTGGCCCTGGAGTGGGCGGCCGACGGCATCCGCATCAACTCGATCGCGCCGGGGCCGGTGTCGGACACCGAGGGCATGGTCCGTCTCGCGCCGACACCACAGGCGGCCAAGGAACTGACCGACCTCGTTCCGCTGGGCCGCTGGACGCGCAAGGATGAAGTCGCCGCCGTCGCCCAGTTCCTGGCCTCGCCGGGAGCCGCGATGGTGACCGGCCAGGTGATCCCGCTGGATGGCGGGCTCAACCTCGGGCGCTATTCGCCCAAGCTGGTGGCCGAGGCCGATGCCATGATCGAGGCCCACGGGGCGAGGGCCGCGGCATGAGCTACCCGACCCTGGCTTTCGACGACACGGAGATCCCGGCCAGCGTCGTGCGCGAGCGGGCGCTGATGGCGGCTTCGGGCCTCGCGGCGCTCGGCGTGGCGGAGGGTGACGTGGTCGCCGTCATGATGCGCAACGAGCCCGAGGCGGTCGTTGCCATCCTGGCCGCCGGCCACCTGGGCGCCTACTGGTGCGGCCTGAACTGGCACTTCAAGCAGGAAGAGGCGGCCTGGGTGCTGCGCGATGCGCGCGCCAAGGTGCTCTTCATCCACGCCGATCTGATTCCCCAGATCGCGGCCGGCATTCCATCCGAGGTCGTGGTGATCGCGGTGCAGCCACGGGCCATGACACGCGAGATGTACGGCCTTGACGTGGCCGCGGGTTGGCCCGCCGGCGCGCTCGAATGGGAGGACTGGCTGCGCCGGTATCCGGAAAGCACCGCCGTGCCCAAGCGTCCCAAGGGACTGCTGCCCTACACCTCCGGGGTCAGTGGTCGTCCCAAGGGCGTGGTGCGCATCGCGCTGCCGGAAGAGCAGGCCGCGCGGCAGGCGGCCGCCAGCGCCGAGCTCAGCACGCGGGTGCTCGGGGTGACCTCGCAGTCGCGTTGCCTGCTCGCGGCGCCGCTGTACCACAGCGCGCCGGGCAACTATGCGGCGGCATGCGCTCGCGTGGGTGCCTGGCTGCGCCTGGAGCCGAGGTTCGATGCGCAGCGGATCCTGCAGCGGGTGAGCGAGGAACGCATCACGCACCTCTACCTGGTGCCGACCATGTATCAACGTCTGCTGAGCCTGCCGTCCGAGCTGCGCAGCCGGTACGACCTGAGCTCGGTGCAGTTCGTCGCCTCGACGGGATCGCCCTGTCCGGCCGGCGTCAAGCGCGCCATGATCGACTGGTGGGGGCCTGTCGTCCACGAGGCCTATGCATCGAGCGAGACCGGCTACCTCGCGTTCATCACGGCCGAGGAGTGGTTGCGCAAGCCCGGCTCGGTGGGGCGCGCCGCGGGAGACGCCGTGCTCAGGATCCTCGATGAAGACGGGCGGACGCTCGGTGTGGGCGAGATCGGCGTCATCTACGGCCGGCAGCCGGCGTCGCCCGACTTCACCTACATCAACAACGCCGAGGCTCGCGCCAGGATCGAGCGAGACGGCTTGGTGACCGTGGGCGACATGGGCTACCTCGACGAGGACGGCTATCTCTTCATCTCGGGCCGGCAGTCGGACATGGTCATCTCCGGTGGCGTGAACATCTATCCCGCCGAGATCGAGGCCGTGCTGTGCCGGATGCCCGGCGTGGCCGATTGCGCGGTGTTCGGCGTGCCCGACGACGAATGGGGCGAAGCCCTGGTGGCCGCCGTGCAGCCCGCAGCCGGCGAGTCCATCGACGAGAAGGCCGTGCGCGAGTTCGTGCGCGAACGCATGGCCGGCTACAAGGTGCCGAAGTTCGTCAAGCTCGAGTCCAGCCTTCCGCGCGAGGACACGGGCAAGGTCTACAAGCGGCGCGTACGCGAAGCCTTTCTCGCGCGCAGCGGCACGACCGCCACGCGCTGACATCCGCGCCGGCGCATCGACGAAACGCGGCACCAGGGACGCGTGGCCCTGGCGCGCTCGAACGCTCGGGGCCATCCCGATCTTTTCATCCTTCCAACCCGATCCATCCATGAAGACACGTATCACCGAACTGCTCGGCATCGAGCATCCCATCGTCCAGGGCGGCATGCACTGCGTGGGCCTCGCCCCCCTGGCCGCCGCCGTATCCAATGCCGGCGGCCTCGGCATGATCACGGCGCTGACCCTGCCCACGGCCGACAAGCTGGCCGAGGAAATCCGGCGCTGCCGCGAAATGACCGACAAGCCCTTCGGCGTCAATCTCACCTTCCTTCCGAGCGTGCGGCAGCCGGACTATCCCGGCTATGTGCGCGCCATCATCGAGGGCGGCATCAAGGCCGTGGAGACGGCCGGCAACAACCCCGAGCGGGTGCTGCCCGCGCTGCAGGCTGCGGGCGTGAAGGTCATTCACAAGTGCACCTCGATCCGGCATGCGCTCAAGGCCGAGCGCATCGGCTGCGACGCGGTGAGCGTCGACGGCTTCGAATGCGGAGGCCATCCCGGCGAGGACGACGTGCCCAACTTCATCCTCCTGCCGCTGGCGGCGCAGGCGCTGAAGATTCCGTTCATCGCATCGGGTGGCATGGCCGATGGCCGTTCGCTGGTGGCGGCGCTGGCGCTGGGCGCGGATGGCATCAACATGGGGACACGCTTCCTGGCCACCGAGGAGGCGCCGGTCCATCCGAACGTGAAGGACGCGATCCTCCATGCGTCCGAACTGGACACGCGCCTCGTGCTGCGCCCGCTTCGCAACACCGAGCGGGTTCTCACCAACGCCGCGGTGGAGCGCCTGCTCGAAAAGGAGCGCGCGCTGGGCGAGAAGATCCAGTTCGCCGACATCGCGCCCGAGGTCGCCGGTGTGTATCCCAAAGTCATGCACGAAGGACAGATGGATGCCGGTGCGTGGAGCTGCGGCATGGTCGCCGGATTGATCGACGACATTCCGCCCGTGGGGGAACTGGTCGAACGGATCATGGGGCAGGCGAACTCGATCATCCAGGAGCGGCTCTCGGGGTTGGCGAGTCGGGTGTGAATGGTCCGGCATGGCACGCGAGCGCGACGTGCCGGGCCGTGCTGCGACGGACCGAGTCGATTCGACACGAAAAGTCGAATCGACTGGAAAAACCAGGATGTCGATTCGACATCCAATGGCCTAACCCATTGATTTGAAAGGCCCTTCCGCATGGCACACCGGTTGCGTTGAAAGCCCCGTCTTTCAACACCACCCCGAGGTCCCATGCTCACCGCCACTCAGCGCGCCATCGTTTCGTCCACCGTGCCCCTGCTCGAACAGGGCGGCGAGGCGCTCACCACCCACTTCTACCGGATGCTGCTGGCCGAGCATCCCGAGGTGCGGCCCTTCTTCAACGAGACCCACCAGGCCAAGGGCGACCAGCCGCGCGCGCTGGCCAACGGCGTGCTGATGTACGCGAAGAACATCGACCGGCTCGAGGCCATGGGCCCGCTCGCGACGCAGATCGTCAACAAGCACGTGGCGCTGCAGGTGATGCCCGAGCACTATCCGATCGTCGGCGGCTGCCTGCTGCGCGCGATCCGCGACGTGCTCGGCGCCGAGGTCGCGACCGACGCGGTGATCGATGCCTGGGCCGCCGCCTACGGGCAGCTCGCCGACATCCTCATCGGCGCCGAGAAGCAGCGCTACGACGCGCAGGCCGCGGCGCCGGGCGGCTGGCGCGGCATGCGCGCGTTCACGGTGGCGCGTAAGCAGGCCGAGAGCGCCGAGATCGTCTCGTTCCACCTGGCACCGGCCGATGGCGGCGCGCTGATGGACTTCGCGCCCGGCCAGTACATCGGCCTGTGCCTGCGGGTCGAGGGCAAGGACATCCGCCGCAACTATTCGCTGTCGGCCGCGCCGAACGGCCGCAGCTATCGCATCAGCGTGAAGCGCGAGTCCGGCGGCGTGGCCTCGAACCATCTGCACGACCAGGTGCACGAGGGCGACACGCTGCAGCTGCTGCCGCCCTCGGGCGAGTTCACGCTGGCCGACAGCGCGCGGCCGCTGGTGCTGATCAGCGGCGGCGTGGGCATCACGCCCACGCTCGCGATGCTCGAGCAGGCACTGGCCACGCAGCGCGAGGTGGTGTTCATCCACTGCGCGCGCAATGGCGCGGTGCATGCGTTTCGCGAGCACATCGACGGCATCGCGTCACGGCATCCGAGGTTGAGCCGCTTCTATTGCTATGACGAGAGCGACGCGAGCGATGCCGCGCGCCCGCATGCGGTCGGCCGGCTCGACCGCGAGAAGCTCGCGGCCTGGCTGCCCGCGCACACGCGCGACGTCGATGCCTACTTCCTCGGGCCCAAGCCCTTCATGCAGCAGGTGCGGCGCGAGTTGCGCGCATGGGGCGTGCCCGATGCGCAGTCGCGCTTCGAGTTCTTCGGGCCAGCCTCGGCGCTCGAGTGAATC